>JAPLLF010001289.1 GCA_026387715.1 Pseudomonadota bacterium | reverse complement strand
TCGGGGACCTTCTCGCCGCTCGGCTGGAACGTGCCCGCGATCTCGTCGGCGGTGTAGCCGACCTGCTGCTCGTAGCGAATACCGACGTTGATCGAGAAGTTCGGGCGGAGCTGCCACTCGTCCTGCACGAACGCGCCGATGCTGCGGTTCGTGGTGTTGGCGTTGATCTCCTTGATGTCCTTGCAGACCGCCCGCCCGCCGCCGCAGAGCACCTCGTCGACGGCCGCCGGCGCGAAGTCGTTCGACGGATCGGCGTCGGTCAGCGTCATGCGCTCGGCATCCGTGAGGTTGCGCTCGAAGCCCGTGGTCGTCTGATCTCGCCAGCGACCTTCGGTCGTCGCGGTGTCCGCCGCGAGCCGCAAGTAAATGTGGCCGCCGGTGTAGCCGCGGTGCGCGTTGTAGCCCGACGACTCGACCTCGAGGCCACCCTTGAACGTGTGATAGCCGATGGCCTTCACGCGCTGGGTGAGGGTCAACACCGCCGACTTGCGATCGTTGACGCGACGCTCGAGGAAGCCGAGGCCCTGCTCCGCGTAGCCCGTCACCGGACAGTTCGTGATGTTCTTGTAGGCGTCGGTCGCGGTGTCGTCCTGGCAGGCCGCCTGGATCGAGGAGTTCTCGAGATCCGAGAAGTCGTAGAGCGAGCGCTCGTAGTTGTACGCGATGCGCGACACGTTATCCGCCGCCCGGAACGGCTTCTGCGTCTCGTAACCACGATGGTAGCCGCCGACCGCGTCGATCTGCGTCTTGCCGTCGTTGAACTTCGACGTCCACTTCGCCGAGACGTCGTACGCGCCGTCGTCGTACGCCCACTTGGTCGCCGCCGGGTTGCGGGTGAGGCTGAACACGTCGTCGGCGCTACGCGGGTTGCCGAACGCGGAGACCTGGAACTGGTTGTTCGCGTCGACCGCGCCGTTGATCTTGGCGGTGAAGTAGTAGGTCTTGAAGTTCGCCGGGATCTTCGCCGTGTCCACGACCTCACCGTGCTTGGTGAGGCCGCTCTCGTCGACGTCCGGCACGCCGTCCTGATCCTCGTCGATCTGGGACTGCACCGTGCGCGTCGTCGTGCGCTTGGTGAAGCTCGGGTTGAGCCCAATGTGGAACCACAGCTTGTCCTTGATGATCGGGCCGCCGATCTCGGCGCCGGCATCGAGGTTGTAGTTGAGGTCGGTGGCCGAGTTGATCGAGCCGCCCTCCTCGCGCACGGTGTCCGCCTTCGAGATGAAGGCGCCCGGGCGGAAGTAGCCGAACACCGAGCCATGGAACTCGTTGGTTCCGGACTTGGTGACGACGTTGATGATGCCGCCCGTCGCGCGACCATACTCGGCGTTGTAGCCGCCGGTGATGACCTCGGTCTCCTGGATGAACTCGTTCGGGAGGTTCGACGAGATGCCACCGAAGCCGGTGTCCGTCGTGTTGATGCCCTCGACGATGTACGTGTTCTCGGCCGAGGTCGCGCCGGCGATCGAGGTGCCGTAGATGTCACCCTGCGAACCGGCGGCCTGACCGATCACCGCGCCGAACGTTCGCCCCGAAGGAATGTTGCGGGTGTAGTCGTCGGTGAGCGTCAGGCCGGTCTTGGTCGAGCCCTGATCGATCACCGGGGCGGTGCCCTGGATCTCGATGATCTCGCCCTTGCCGTCCTTGCCCGTGCCCCCGGTCGACTTGGCGCTCGAGTCGACGGTGACGCTGACGAAGGCTTCCTTGCCGACCGCCACGACCACGTTCGCACGCGAGAACGTGCGATCGGCGTAGTAGATGGTCAGCGTGTAGTTGCCCGGCGGCAACGACGTGAGGAAGAAGATGCCCTGGTCGTCGGTGAGCACGACCTGTTCGCCCTGGAGCGACGCCGAGGTCGCGATGACCGTGGCGCCCGCCGCGGGCGTGCCCTGCCCCTTGTCCTTGATGACGCCGCGAGCCGAGCCGACGGTCGCGCCAGCCTGGGCGTGCGCGACGTTGGAGGAGAGGAGTGAAGTTGGGCCAGCCAGGAGGCCGACCGCCATGAATGCTTTGAGGAGCTTGGAGGTGGTCATGGTGGTCCCCTTACGGCGTCGCCGCGGTGGTGGTGAAGCAGATCGTCAGATCGGCGGCGCCCGGAATGGAGCCCGGGCCGCCCGCGAGATCGGCGACGGCGTTCGTGTCGGAGAACGTGATCAGGTAGGTCTTGAGCGGCTGGAACGCGAGGCCCGCGGCCGCGCCAGCGTCGCTGATCTCGAGCGAGGCCGGATCGTCCGCCGAGGCGGCGATCGCGGCGGTGCGGGCGGTGCCCGTCGTCGCGGTGCAGTCGGCCACCTGGAGGATCTTGACCTCCGCGGGCGCGAGCGTCGCAGCGTCGATCGCCGCGTTGAACGTCAGGAGCACCGGCGCCTCGGGGGCGACCTGGTCCTCGTCACCCGCCGCGGGAGGCGCGGTCGGATCGATCGTCTCGGGATCGCTGCTGAGGAACTCCAACCCCGCGATCTTCCAGCCGACGGGGTCGTACGTCGGGACCGGGACGTTGTCCTTGTCGTGGACGACGTCGGGGTTCACGACGATCGTGCACGACGCGCCGGTCGCCACGCTGGTCGGATCGGTCGGCGCGATGTACAGCGACGGCCCGACGGGCCACGTCACGTTGTTGCCACTCGGCGAGTAGTAGCCGTCGTAGTCGACGGGGTTGCCGTCACAGATCAGCGTCACCGGCTTGGTGGAGGAGATGTGCCCCTCGAACGTGCCCGAGGGCGAGCCGTCGTCGTTCGGGATCTCGGTGAGGACCTCGACGTTGGGGTCGAGGAGCTCGTCGAACTGCACGCGCACGTACCACGCGAGCGGCACGGCATCCTCGACCGTCGCCGGGGTGAAGGTCGACTCGAGCGTCGCCGGATCGACCACGTCGTAGCCGGCTGGCTGCGACAGATCGTCCACGCACACCTGGAGGCCGCCGACGAGCGTGGCGATGAGGCCAGGGCGCTTGGCGTCGTTCAGCTTGCAGAACGTCGCGGTCTCGACGAAGCCGTCGACCGGGTCGTTCATGACGAGGACGGAGAGGACCTCGGGAGCACCTTCGGGACGAAGGTCAGTACGCAGTGATGGATCGGCACACGCGCCAAACGCGCAAATGCTGAGACAAACTGCGCCCTGCGTCAGTAGACGCGAGCGATCGACGAACATGGCTGAGCCTCCCTAGATGGATGTGGTCGAGCCGCGGGTCCGCACAACCAAACCCGAGACCTTAGGGATTTTTCTCCCATCCATGTAGGAAAGGCAAGACAACCACCTACCCGAGACAGCTTGGGTAAGTGAAAGAGTGTCGCAGCCCTGTCCCAGGCAGATCAGGACGGGTTGGGACGCCGACCGTTGGCGGGTGGCGTGGACGTGGCCGAGGTGGCCGAGGGCGTGGCCGGCGCTGCCACCGCGGAGCGCTTGGCGCTCTTGTCCTCGTCCGCCGGCACGGCGATCGGCGTCGGCTCGACCACGTCGATGCCGATCCGCCGGATCGCGTGATGCGCGAGCACCTTCGCCTCGATCGAGTTGTACAGCTCGGGATGATCGACGAGGAACTGCTTGGCGTTCTCGCGACCCTGCCCGATGCGCTCGCCGTTGTACGAGAACCACGCGCCGCTCTTGTCGATGATGTTCGCGTCCGACGCGAGATCGACGAGGTCACCTTCGCGCGAGATCCCCTGGCCGTACATGATGTCGAACTCGACCTCCTTGAACGGCGGGGCCATCTTGTTCTTCACGACCTTCACGCGCGTGCGGTTGCCGACGACGTCCTCGTCCTTCTTGATCGCGCCGATGCGGCGGATGTCGAGACGAACCGACGAGTAGAACTTCAGCGCGTTACCGCCCGTGGTCGTCTCCGGAGAGCCGAACATGACGCCGATCTTCATGCGGATCTGATTGATGAAGATCACCATCGTGCGCGACTTCGAGATCATGGCGGTGAGCTTGCGAAGCGCCTTGCTCATCAGCCGGGCCTGCAGACCGACCTGCATGTCACCCATCTCGCCCTCGAGCTCGTCCTTCGGCGTCAGGGCCGCGACCGAGTCGATTACGATCACGTCGATGGCGTTGCTGCGCACGAGCATGTCGGCGATCTCGAGGGCCTGCTCGCCGTAGTCCGGCTGGCTGACGAGGAGCTCGTCGGTCTTCACGCCGAGCTTCTTGGCGTACCCGACGTCGAGCGCGTGCTCGGCATCGATGAACGCACACACGCCGCCGCGCTTCTGCGCTTCCGCAACGACGTGCAGGGTCAGGGTCGTCTTGCCGCTCGACTCCGGTCCGTAGATCTCGACGATGCGACCGCGCGGGAGGCCGCCGATGCCGAGGGCGATGTCGAGCCCCAGCGAGCCGCTGGGGACGACGTGGATCTCACGATCGGCCGGATCCTTGCCGAGGCGCATGATCGCGCCCTTGCCGAACTGCTTGTCGATCGCCGCGAGCGCGACATCGATCGCCTTGTCCCGGGCCGGGTTCGGCGCGAGCAGCGGGTTCGTCGAAGGGGTCGGGGCTGCTTTTTCGTCTTTCGCGTTCGCCATCTGTCTCTCCTGAAAAATTAGTCCGTGGGCCCCTGACCGCGCGGCCAACCATCATCCGTCTCGGCTTCGTGGGGTGCGCTCATCTCTAGCGTCCCCATCTGACGTTTCGTGGCGACCTTGGACGGGGTTTCGGTCGATTTGAACGCGATTTTCATCACGTCAGAATAGACGGAAGCACCCTACTTCATTTCGCTTTCGATGATAGTGATCCCATCGGTCTTGGTCTCACTGAACATTTGTTCCGACAGAGGTAACACGACCTGCGTGAGCGATGCAATTTCTCGCGGTCGCGCAATCGTGACGTGCCCGTGGAACGGCCGCGGCTCCGATGCAAAGCCGAGCTCGACGACCGCCGCCTCGATCTTGGCCGCCAGCGCGGCGAGCGCCCGCTGGCCGGCGTCCTCGATCCCCGCCCACAAGACCTGCGCCTGATCGATCGAGGGAAAGCCACCGAGTCGTGAGGTCCGGAACCCGAACGGCGCGACGTCGCGGACCGCGAGGGCGAGCTTGTCTCGCAGCGCCGGGAGGATCTCCGGCCGGGTGTAGCCGAGGTAGCGCAACGTCACGTGGTAGTTGGCGGGCGGCACCCAGCGGACGTCGAGCTTCGCCTCCGTGGCGCGCCGCGCCAGCGTCTCGACCGCCATGCCGAGCGCGTTGGCCGTCGGCACCGACACGCGAATGCCGATGAACAGCTTCTTGGGCTTCGGGCCGACGTACGCCGGGACCACGATCTCGCTCATGGGATCGCTCATGCTGCACCTCCATCTGACACGTTCGAAGCGTTGCCGAGTCGCCAGCGGGCGTGGTGATCGAACGCATCGCCGGGGAGCGCCCCGTCGAGCGACACCGCCGCATCGACCATCGCGAGCGCCCACCACGCGGTGAGGATCCGGATCTGGTCGCGCGTGCTCGGAAAGCCGAGCTTGCGGGTGGCGAGGATCTCGCCTCCGGTGGGCGTGCGCTTCGCGAGCGCCAGCCACACGGTCCCGACGGGCTTCTCGGGGCTCCCGCCGGCCGGACCGGCGACGCCGGACACCGCGATCGCGAAGTCCGTCCCGAACCGGGCGCGCGCGCCGAGCGCCATCGCGCGGACGGTCTCCTCGCTGACGGCGCCGTGGGCCGCGAGCGTCTCGACCGGCACGCCGAGCTGCCGCACCTTCTCCTCGTTGGAGTACGTGATCGCCCCACCGGGGAAGATCGCCGAGCTGCCGGCCACGCGCGTGATCAGCTCGCCGATCATGCCCCCGGTGCACGACTCGGCCGTCGCGACGGTGCGCTTGCTGGCGACGAGCCGCCGCACGCAGCGCTCGACCATGCTCTCCTCACCGACCGCGTAGAGCGGGCCCGCGAGCCGCTGGTGGAGCGCGGCATCGATGGTCGCGAGGTGCTGTCCGGCCAGGTCGGCGTCGCGATCGCGGACGACGATCTTGACGAGGGTCTCGGGGAACTTCACCTGGTAGTGGATCGTCGCGCCGGGCACCTCGTCGACGATCCCGCGGCAGGCGACCGAGATCTGCGACTCGCCGCGCCCGAACACGCGGTAGATCCGCCGCGCGATCCGCTCCACCACCCCGGCCTGTTCGCGGAGCTCCGCGATGCGCGCCAGCATGCCACCGTCCAGGATCGAGGCGACCTCCCGTGGAAAGCCGGGCATGCAGAGCACCGGGACCCCCGCGATCGCGATCTCGAAGCCCGGTGCCAGGCCGGCATGATTGGGGTGGACGCGCGCGCCACGCGGGATGCGGACCTGGCGCAGCTGGATCTCGCCGAGATCCCCCCGTTTCGGGGGGCCTCTCCTGGCGGGCACCAGCGAAGCGAACCAGGCCTCCATCCGGGCGCGCGCCGGGCCGTCGATCACCGGGGGAACTCCCGCGAGCCCGGCCACCACGTCGACGGTCAGGTCATCCTCGGTCGGACCCAGCCCACCCGAGCAAATCACCAGGTCGGAACGCCCCACCGCGAGGCGAATTGCTGCCACGATATCCTCGGCATCATCGCAGCAGCTGGTAAGCCATCGGGGAGTGATGTCGAGGTCCCATAGCCGGGCCGCAAGAGTGGCCGAGTTCGTGTCCACGATCTCGCCCCGGCACAGCTCGTCCCCGATCGTCAAGATCTCGGCGCGCATGGAGCACTCTACACACGGATCCGAACGAACGACCATGCGGTTGACGCGCCCGCGCGGGGTTACCTATCATCCCAGACCCGTACCCCCGATGATGATCGACAACCCCCGATGAAGATCCGCTACGCCGCCAAGACCGACGTGGGCATGAAGCGGACCCACAACGAGGATTACTTCTCGCTGATCGAGGACGAGCAGTTGTTCATCGTCGCCGACGGCATGGGTGGTCACGCCTCCGGCGAAGTCGCGTCCAAGATGGCCGCCGAGACGATCGGCGAGTTCTATCAACGAACCCGCGAGGACGAGGACGCGACCTGGCCCTACAAGATGGACCGTTCGCTCTCGTACATCGAGAACCGGCTCGTCTGCGGCGTGAAGCTCGCGAACCTCCGCATCTTCGAGACGTCGAACCGCGACCTTCGTTACAAGGGCATGGGCACGACGCTCGTGTCGACGCTCGTGTCGGGCGACAAGATCTACATCGGGCACGTCGGCGACTCGCGCGTCTATCGCGTGCGCGAGGGCGGCATCACGCAGCTCACGCGCGACCACTCGCTCCTCGAAGACTACAAGGAAGCGAAGCCGGACATGACCGAGGAGGAAGAGCGGAACTTCCCCCACAAGAACGTCATCACGCGCGCGCTCGGCATGCGCGAGACCGTCCAGGTCGACATCCGCGCCCACCAGATCAAGAGCGGCGACGTCTACATCCTGTGCTCCGACGGCCTGTCGGGCATGGTGGTCGACGAGCAGATCAACCAGATCGCCTCGAACGCCAAGAGCCTCGAACGCGCGGTGGCCGAGCTCGTCGACGCCGCGAACCGCAATGGCGGGACCGACAACGTGACGACGCTGCTCCTGCAGTGTCTCGCGGCATGAAGTACACGATCACGTCGGGCTCGTTGCGCGTCGAGGCGCGCAGCAAGGTGCACGACACCACCACGACGTGGAGCTCGATCACGGGCACCGCCGAGGCGGATCCCGACACGCTCGCGACGACCGGCG
>JAPLLF010000326.1 GCA_026387715.1 Pseudomonadota bacterium | reverse complement strand
GCAGCGCGCGGACCACCAAGGCCGCGTGCGCGACGCAGCTGGCGGCGAACTCGGGCGCCTCGTGGACCTCGAGCACGTTGCGCCCCCGGTGGATCAGCCCGGCCTTCGGCGCCCAGCGCAGCGTCGCCTCGAACGCCGCCGCGTGCGCGGGGAACGTCCGGATGGCGAACCGCTGGAAGCCGCGATCGTCGTCGACGTGAGCGATCAGCATCGCGCCACCGGCGGCGGCGAACGGAAAGCCGTGCGAGGTCCGGGGTGAGGGATCCGCATCGCCGGCGACGACCATCCCGAGCCGCGCACCGCCGGTGCCGACGAACGCGTCGACGAGCTGCGCCGCGGTGACGACGCCGCACCCGCCGTTGGCGACGTCGAACGAGAACGTCCCGTGGTGCCCGAGCCGGACCGGCGCGCCGATGTTCGCGCCGATGTCCTCCTGGATGATCGCGGCGAGCGCCGGCTCGGCGACGTTGCGATCGCGGTAGATGCCCGTGTTGATCAGCAGGTCCAGCTCGTCGGCGCGGTGATGCGCGCGGCGCAAGCAGGTGGTGGCGGCGGCGTCGGTCAGGTGCACCGCGCCCCGCCGGAAGCCGTGGCCGTGGCGCGCGGTGGCCGCGGCCTCAATGCACGTGCCCATGGGTAGCCTCCAGTTCGTCCATCACGAACAGCACGACCCCGATCTCGAGGCCCGACGCGACCGACAGCAGCAAGATCTTGTCGCCGCGCCCGAAGCGCCCCTCGGACAGGTGGTGGTGCAGCGCGACGAACAGCGTGGTCGACGCGCTGTTGCCGAGCTCGTCGACGGTGACGACGACGTGCCGCGGATGCGCGCCCGTCGTCGCGGCGAGCGCGCGCTCGCCCGCCTCGATCGCGCGCACCGACGTCTGGTGCGGGATCAGCCAGTCGATCGCCGACAGCGGAGTGCCGACCTGGGCGAGCACCTCCTCGATGAGCGGCGGGCCCTCGGCCATCGCGACCTGATGGATCTTGCGCGCGCGCGTGAACATCCGGGCGCCGGGGCGGTGCATCGCGGGCAGGCCGAGGCACAGGCGGCTGTGGTCGGCGAGCGTCGTGAAGCTCGCGAGCGTGATGCCCTCGGTGCCCTCGGGTGCGCGGTCGACGATCACGGCCGCGCCGGCATCCCCGAGCGTGAGCGACGCGAGCTGGAAGCTCAGGACGTTGTGGATGTCGTGCGCCGCGTTGGTCCCCAACCCGGTGATCCGCTCGCCGCTCACGACCATGCCGCGCCGGATCGCGCCGCGCCGGATGAAGTCGTCGAGGATCAGCACCCCGGACAGCATGCCGGCGCACGCGTTGGACAGATCGAAGCTCGTCGCGGCGGGCGCGCCGATCGCCTCCTTGATGGTCGCGCTGAGCGGCGGCTCGAAGCGGTGGGTGGTGCCGTCGACGTAGCGCGTGATGCTCGCGCTGATCACCATGTCGAGGTCGGCGCCGGTGTAGCGCGAGCGACGCAGGCAGTCCTGCGCGGCCGCGGTCGCCAGCGACAGCGAGGTCTCGTCGGGGCCGCACACCCGGTGCGCCTTGATCCCGGTGAGTCGCTCGAGATCGATCCTGGTCCGATGGCGCGTGCTCGCCATCAACTCCTGGGTCGTCACCCGGTGCGCGGGCAAGCACGCGCCGACGCTCTCGAACCGCGCCGCGAACGGGGCCGCGCGCGAGCGCCCCGACTCCGCGAGCATCCACGACGTCACGACCGGGCCTCGCGAACGCGGGCCGCGAGCGCCTCGTTCATCGCGTCGAAGCCCCGCCGAGCCTCGCGCGCGAGCAGCCAACGCCCGAGCCGG
>JAPLLF010000572.1 GCA_026387715.1 Pseudomonadota bacterium | reverse complement strand
CGTCGTCGGCGAGCTCGAGCACCAGCAGGTTGCCATCCTGCCGCGCCCGGATCGTGATCGTCGCGATCGCGGGCTTGCCGTTCGCGAGCCGCTCGGCGGGCGGCTCGACGCCGTGCGCGATCGCGTTGCGCAGGAGCTGCGTGATCGGATCGACCAGCTGCTCGGCGACGGCCTTGTCGAACTCGGTGTCCTCGCCGACGGTGCGCAGCTCGACGCGCACGCCGGTCGCGCGGTGGAGCGCGCGCAGCGTGCGGGCCGCGTGCGACATCAGCTTGCGCGCCGACTCCATGCGGATGCGCGTGAGCCCGCGCTGGAGCTCGCCGATCGTGCGGCGCAGCGCCTCGATCTCGTCGAGCAGCGCCGCCGTCGTCTGGCTGAGCAGCGTGGCCTGCGAGGCGAGCTCGGTCTCGGTCTGGGCGATCGCCGCGCGGCTGGGGTTGCCCTCCGGACCGAGCGCGTCGCGGAGCGTCTGGCGCGTGCGCGCGAGGTCGCGCGCGAGCGTGCGGAGGAGCTGCACGCGGCGCTCGATGCGGGTGCGATCGAACAGCAGCTCGCCGGCGCTCGACATCAGCGCGTCGATCCGCTCGGGCTCGACGCGGAGATACGACTTCGACTCGGACACGAGGTCCCCGTGCGAGTCCGCGCGCGTGCTCCGCCGCCGGGGCGCCTCGATCGCGGGGTCGCGGACGATCGGCCCGGAGCGATCGTCGCCGGCCGCCTCGACGATCGTCGGGATCGCCATCGACAGCGAATCACCCGGCGACAGGTCGACCTCGCTGGCTGGTGGCAGCTGCACCTCGAGCCGCAGGTCGCTCGGACGCGACGGCGCGGTCCGGGCGGCCGTCGCGCCGCCGGGGAGGATCGGTGGTGGCTCGCTCGGGCGCACGGGGCGCACCTCGGCGGGCTGCCGGGCGTTGCCGAGCCGCTCGACGCGATCGCGGACCTCGCGAGCGAGGTCGCCGGCCGCGAGCGGATCGTGATCGACGCGCTCGAGGTACGCGCGCAGCCCGTCGGTGATCTCGACGATCAGGTCCGCGCTGCCGAGCGTCCACGGCGCGCCCTTGCCGACCTTGGCCAGCGCGTCCTCGAAGCGATGCGACAGGTCCACCATGACGTGCAACCCGACGGTGCCGGCCGCGCCCTTGAGCGTGTGGGTCACGCGCATCATCTCGGTGAGCGCCTCGGCCGACGGGCGCGTCGAGCCGCTGGCGAGCACGCGCGTGGTCACGGTCTCGAGCGCGTCGTTCGCCTCGTCGCGGAACAGCTGTCGGAGCATCGCCAGCTCGTCGGCGTCGAAGTCGAGCTCGTGGTCGCTCACGACGGTTCGCTCACCAGCTCGAGCGCGCGGCGCACGAGCTTGCTGGGATCGAGCAGGGTCAGCGGGCGGCCGGTCGTGTCGATGACGTGGCCGTCCTCGCGCTCGTGGAGGGACGCGACGTGATCGACCTGATCGACGCGCAGCGCGCAGGTCATGCCGTCGACCTCCACGACGAGCGCGCCGTCGCCCTGGCGCGCCGTCGGGCCCGCGGGGAGGTCGAGCGCCGCGGCGACGTCGAGCACGGGCAGGATGCTGCCGTGGAGGTTGCACACGCCCCCGATCGCGGACGGCGCGCTCGGCACCGTCGTCACGAAGCCGAGGCTGATGACCTCGCGCACCCAGCGGAGCTCGAGGGCGTAGCGCGCGGCGCCGATCGTGAAGACGATGACGTTGCGCAGCTCGGCCACGCCCGAGCATACCGTGGCGACGGTCACGCGCGCGGCCGGCACGGCCTTCCACCGACAACAACTCGTCCGGCCGGCGGGCTCGCGCGTATACTGCGGACCATGAAGCTCGTCGCCTGTGCCCTCGCGCTGTCGTCCTCCTTGCTCGCGTGTGGCAACGCGCCGACGACGGGGAACACGACCGATCCAGACGCCGCCGTCGATCCGAACGTGGATGGCGCGGTGCCGCCGGGCTGGACGAAGCTCATCGCCCGCTCCTGGACGCTCGGGGCGGCTGTGCACGACGACTACCAGTGCCGCCGCATCATGGTCACCGACGAGATGTGGATCAGCGGCTTCCAGGCGCTGTCGCCGCTCGGCACCCACCACCAGGTGCTCACGATCTCCGCGGGTGGGACCACGGGCGACTACCACTGCTCGGCGGGCGATCTCGACCAGAAGATGCTCTACGCGTCCGGCGTCGGCACCGACGAGATGGTGTTCCCCACCGGCTATGCCGTCCACCTGCTGCCGGGCCAGTACATCAACATCAACCTCCATCTGTTCAACGCGGGCGACACCGACCTCGCCGGCGAGTCCGGCGTGCTCGTGCAGACCGTGCCAGCGGCGACGAACCCCAAGGAGATCGGGTTCATGTTCGGCGGCACGACCGTGATCGCGATCAAGCCCGACAGCCTCGACCACACCGTGTCGGGCACGTGCACGACGAAGGACTGGGATCTGTTCGCGCTGTGGCCGCACATGCACCAGACCGCCGTGTACCAGAAGGTCGAGTGGACGCACGGCGCGACGACGGTCCCGCTCCACGACGCGCCGTACGCGTTCTCTGATCAGAAGTTCTATCCGATGACGCAGACCCACCTGTCCGCGGGCGACACGTTGCGGGTCAGCTGTACGTACAACAACAACCCGACGTCGAACCCGGCGGGTGGCTACGTGACGTTCGGCGACGGCTCGCAGAAGGAGATGTGCTTCACCGGGTTCTACACGTACCCGGCGCCGACGCAGATCTTCGAGTGCACGCAGGGCATCTGACCCGCGACACGGCGTCGAACAGCCGCTAGCTGGCGGCTTTGGACTCGAGCACGAGCTCGGGCCGCGCCCGATTCTCGACGACGTCGCGCGTCACGACGCACTCCTTGACGCCGGTCAGCGACGGGATCTCGTACATCACGTCGAGCATGACCTCCTCGAGGATCGCGCGGAGCCCGCGGGCGCCCGAGGCGCGGCGCGAGGCCTCCTCGGCGATCGCGGTCAGCGCGTCGGGGCGGAAGTTCAGCTTCACGCCCTCGAGCTCGAACAGCCGGTGATACTGCTTCGCGAGCGCGTTCTTGGGCTTCCAGAGCACCTCGGTCAGCGCGTCGACATCGAGCGCGTCGCACGACACGATCACGGGGAGGCGCCCCATGAACTCGGGGATCATGCCGAACTTGATCAGATCCTCGGTGCGCGCCTGCCGCCGCAGCTCGTCCTTGTCGTCCTCGGCGGTCGTGACGTGCGCGCCGAACCCGAGGCCGCGCTGGCCGGTCCGGCGACGGACGATGTCCTCGAGGCCGTTGAAGGCGCCGCAGCAGATGAACAGGATATCGGTCGTGTCGATCTGGATGAGCTCTTGCTGCGGCCGATTGCGCGCGCCGTCGGGCGTGATCGTCGCGGTCTTGCCCTCGAGGATCTTGAGCAGCGCCTGCTGCACGCCCTCGCCCGAGACGTCGCGCGTCGGCGACGGCGAGCCGCCCTTGCGCGCGATCTTGTCGATCTCGTCGATGCAGATGATGCCGCGCGAGGTCTTCTCGACGTCGCCGCCGGCGGCGCGGAACAGCGCCTTGACGACGCTCTCGACGTCCTCACCGACGTAGCCGGCCTCGGTCAGGGTCGTCGCGTCCGCGATCGCGAACGGGACGTCGAGCTTCTTGGCGAGCGTCTGGGCGAGCAGCGTCTTGCCCGAGCCGGTCGGCCCGACGAGCAGGATGTTGCCCTTCTGGAGCTCGACGTCGGACTGCTTGCCGCGCAGGCCGATGCGCTTGTAGTGGTTGTAGACCGCCACCGCCATCGCGCGTTTCGCTTCGTTCTGCCCGACGACATACTTGTCGAGCTCCTCGACGATCGCGCGCGGCGGCGGATACTTCGGTCGCTCCGACGCCTCCTCTTTGGCGAGGATGTCGTTGCACAGTGTCACGCACTGATCGCAGATGAAGACGCGCGGACCCGAGATGAGCTTCCTCACCTCGCGTCGCTGCTTCCCGCAAAAGGAGCAATGGAACTCTTCCATCCGGCTTCAATTCTTACATGTTCGAGGGAACGGGCAATAGCCCGGATGGTTTTCTCACGACGCGATGTGTCGGGCATGAGTGGCGCAAGCCCTTGACCTCCTTCCGGCCGTCGGGATCACTGCGCCGGTGCGCGTCATCGTGATCTGCTCCGAGCCCGAGTCCGGGAGTGCCCTGGCGCTCACGCTGGGCGAGCTCGGGTGCCGCGTCACGATGGCCCGCTTCGACCTGGGTGGCATGGGGGAGGACGCCGCGCTCGCCAGCCGGCCGCCCCACGTCATCGTCGTGGAGGCGGGGGACGATCTGCCGCGGGCGCAACGTGCGATCAAGCGGCTGCGCGACGGCGGCGGGCCGCTCGTCGAGGTGCCGATCCTGCTGGCGGTGTCCGTCGGGCGCCTGTCCGGGCTCGACTTCTCCATCGGGTTCGACGATTTCGTGCTCCTGCCGCTCGTCCCCGCCGAGCTCTACGCCCGGATCCGCCAGCTCGACTGGCGCACGGCGACGTTCGGGTCCGACGAGGTCATGAAGATCGACGACCTTGTGATCGACATCGCGGGCTACGAGGTCCGGATCGGCGGCCGGCGGATCGAGCTCACGCACCAGGAGTTCGAGCTGCTCCGGTACCTCGCGCAGCATCGCGGGCGGGTGTTCACGCGCGAGGCCCTGCTCGAGCGGGCGTGGGGCTACCGCTACGTGGGTGGCACCCGGACAGTCGACATCCACGTCCGGCGCGTGCGATCGAAGCTGGGGGATCCCGGGGCCCTGATCGAGACGGTCCGCAACGTCGGCTACAAGATGCGCGCGTAGGGCCCTTCGGCCGGCCGGGCCCGGTGTAGGATTCCTTCGCATGACGGGGCGAGCCTCGATCGTCGGCGCTGCCGTCACCCACGTCGGCAAGGTGCGCGAGCACAATGAAGACGCGCACATGTTCGACGGGGACAACGGCCTGTTCCTCGTCTGCGACGGCATGGGCGGCCACGCCGCGGGTGAGGTCGCGTCGGCGATCGCGATCCGCACGGTCCGATCGCGGTGGGCCGACGACGCGACCCACCGCGCGATCGACGCGTTCCTGGCGGATGGCTCCCCGGGGGCACGGCGCCACATGATCGGCGTCCTGCGGGACGGCGTGCTCGCCGCCCACGACGCGATCATCGCCGAGGCGAACCGGGACTCCGAGAAGGCCGGGATGGGCACGACGCTCGTCGCGGCGATCGTCGTCGGCGGCGACGTCGTGTTCGCGCACGCGGGCGATTCGCGCGGCTACCTGGTTCGCGACAACATCGCCATGCAGCTCACCGAGGACCACACGCTGTTGTCGCGGCTCCTCGCGGCCGGGATCGACGTCGATCTCACCGGCGAGGGGGCGCGGTTCAAGAGCATGTTGACCAACGCGCTCGGCATCGTCCAGGAGTGCAAGGTCTCGACGTTCATCGTGCCGCTCGCCGACGGCGATCGGTTCCTGCTCTGCAGCGACGGGATCAGCGAGTACGTGCAGGAGGCCGAGGTCGGCGAGGTGCTGTCCAAGTCGGCGAGCCCGTCGCGCGCCGCGCAGAAGCTCGTCGATCTCGCGCTCGAGCGCGGTGGCGGCGACAACGCGACCGCGCTCGTCGTGCGCGTCCTCGAGGCCGGCCTGTCGCCGCTCCCCGTCGAGCGGCGCAAGCGCGACGACGAGGTGATCGCGGCGTGCCCGCTGTGGGGCCTGCGCGTGAACCCGCAGCAGCGGTTGCGCGCGCTGCGGATCGCGATCCCGCGCGAGCACACGCCCGGCGAGAAGGTGCCGGCGCAGACGTTCGGCGATCGCGTCGCCTGGATCATCATCGAGGGCCAGGTCGAGCAGGACGGCAAGCTCCTCGGCCCCGCGACGTTGCTGTACCCCGAGGCGCTGATCGCGACCGGCACGCTGCCCGATAAGGACGGGCTCGCGATCGCGACGACCGAGGTCCGGATGCTCGCGATCCGCGCCGACGATTTCCGCGAGATCTGCGAGGAGGATGCCGAGCTCGGCGAGGCGCTGCTCGATTCGCTCGTCAACGTCATCGCGCGGCGCGGGCGCGAGACCGCGCGGATCGCCGTGCAGCGCGAGGGTCGGGCGCCGACCGATCCCGGTGATTCCACCGAGGAGTCGACCGTGATCCTCACCAAGCCGCAGCCCCCGCTGGGCGAGCCGCTGCTGCCGCCGGTGGGCGAGCCCGCGCCGCCGGAGCCGGACCCGGCGTCGTCGCGCACGACGACCCGTCCCGAGACGCAGTACGGTCGTGCGAAGACGAATCCGCCGGTGCGTGTCGACGTGCCGGCGCGGATGACCGACGACGAGGCCGGGCGGGCTTCGACCGCGCAGCAGGCGGCGGTGCGCCCACCACCCGAGACGATCCCGCCGCCGATCGCGGTCGCG
>JAPLLF010000850.1 GCA_026387715.1 Pseudomonadota bacterium | reverse complement strand
CCCGATCGAAGTCAGCGACGGTGAGGCCCTGCGAACGCGCGTGGTTGATGCCGACGTCCACGGGTACACCTTCGAAGTCCCCTGTAGCGGTCTGGTGGTAGAGGCGCCCGCGCGTGCCCGGGTAGTCCGAGCTGCCGATGTAGATGTCGGCGCGGCCGTCGTTATCGAAGTCGAAGATGGCCGCGGTCATGTCGCCGTCGTTCCAATCGGGCTCCGTGTGGTCCCCGGGCAGCGCCTTCGGCCGGGTGAACGCGCCGTGGCCGTCGTTGATCAGGATCTGCGACCCGTCCGACGAGGCGCCGACGTCCCCAGCGCCACATTCCTCCTCTCCGCCCCCGATCAGCCCGGCCTCGTCGCCCGCTTCGCCGGCTTCTTCTGGGAGCTCGGCCTCAACATCGTCGACTCGTCGAACCACGGGACGCGGGCCGCAAGCCCCCGCTTTCACATGCGGATCGTCGTCGACCTGTCGGCGCTCTCGACGCCGAAAGCGCTCGCCGTCCTCGGCGAATCGACGTCGCGCCGGGCCCTCGAAGCCGGCTTCGACCGCCTCGCGAAGTCCGTCACGGCCACCTGGTCGGTCGGATACTCCGACATCCCGCCGAAGATCGCGCTGCTCGTCACGAAAGAGAGCGCCTGCCTCTACGACCTCGCCCTGCGCCAAAAACAAGGCGAACTCCCGTGCGAGATCGCGCTCGTGATCTCCAACCACCCGACGCTCGAGTCCGTCGCCGAGGGCTTCCGGCTGCCCTTTTTTACACTCCCGGTAACACCGGACACCAAGCGTGACCAGGAGTCCAAGGTCCTGGAACTCCTCAGGAAACACCACGTGTCCTTGGTCGTCATGGCGCGCTACATGCAGGTCCTGACCTCTGACTTTCTGAGCGCCGCACCACCCGTCATCAACATCCACCACGGGTTCCTCCCGGCGTTCCAAGGCGCCCGCCCGTACCAGCAGGCCTTCGACCGCGGCGTCAAACTCGTCGGCGCCACGGCCCACTACGCGACGGCGGACCTCGACGAGGGTCCCATCATCGAGCAGGACGTCGTCCGCGTGACCCACGCCATGGGCCCCGAGGAGCTCAGCCGCGTCGGCCGCGACGTCGAACGCGTCGTCCTCTCCCGCGCCGTCCGGGCCCACCTCGAAAACCGCGTCGTGGTGGAGGGCCGCCGCACGCTCGTCCTGTAGCGCAGCGAAGACGGCTGTTCAGGCAACTCAGTCCGTGTGGGAGGCTTCCCACGACGACGCCGGTCAGGCACGAGGGAGACTGCGAAGATCGATCAGGTCCGCCTCACGCAATGCCTGCCGCTCCAGAAGACGCTTGACCCGAGGGCCTCACCGGCGATGTCGTCGCCGGACCTGCCTCGGCGCCCCGCACGGGGCCGGCCAGGACGCGATCCTGCTCCTTACCCCGCCCGAGGACACTGGCGGCGTCGAACACGGCGCGCACTCGGTCGAGCGGCCAGAACAGGTTGACGGCGGTTGCGCACGCCGCGGCGAGTGGGGTGATGACGGCCGGAATCCTCGCAGCGACATCCCGGCGCCGGGCCATCGCCCGCGCTGCCAGTCCCAAAATGGGACGCCGAGTCTCGAAATGGGACGCCGGAAATGGGATAACTGGTTGAAATCACACAACCGGAACTTCGGCACGCGCTGTGCTGAGACCCGCCCCCATGCCTCATGCCGCCTGCTGCCCGGACGGCCATCGCCGCCGACACGGCCACCCTCCACCCCCCGCTGTTCCGCCCGCAGCGGCACAGGCGGCACGGGACGAGTACCTCCCGAGAGACCCCACCGAGTCCGTGCTCGTCAGAACGGTCCGGAAGTACCTGCCAAGGTTCCTGGAGGCCGCCGCCTCCGATGGCCAATGGACCGTACCGGCGTTCGTCGAGCAGGCACTCCGAGACCTCGCCCTGTGTGGGGACTTTACAGGTGGCTTCAGCCATTTCATCTGCGACCGCTGCAACGGACCGCGAGTTGTTCCGTTCTCCTGCAAGGGCCGTCTCTGTGCTTCGTGCGGTGCCCGCCGCATGAACGAGTTCGCCGCCTACGCCGTCGACCGCCTCCTGCCCCGATGCGACTATCGCCAATGGGTTCTC
>JAPLLF010000163.1 GCA_026387715.1 Pseudomonadota bacterium | reverse complement strand
CGGCGCGGCCGTCGATCGTAAGAATCGCGGGCTGGCCAGCCCGGTGGCAGTGGCGGTGTCGCCGCCCACGGCGTTCTTGCCGGTCGCGCCGAGCCCGGCGGTGACCGAGATCGATCCGCCCGGGTTCGCGTCGGAGCTGGATCTTGCGTTGGTGCGGGAGCGCGCGCCGACGATGGCGTCCGAGCTGGAGCTCGCGCCCGAGGAGACCCCCGAGGAGCTCGGCCCCGAGCCCACCGCGCCGGTCGACGCCGCGGAGGTGATCGCCATGCTGGCGAGCGCGGCCGCGGAGGTCGTCGACGTCGGTGGCGTGGCCGACGAGGCCGAGATCGGCGACGACGATGTCGTCGAGGAGATCGACGAGGTCGCCGAGATCGCCGAGGTCGCCGAGGTCGCCGGCGAGGCTCACGAGTCCATGGCCGCGGCGCAGGACGTGACCGGGGTCTCCACGCCCATCCTGCTCATCGACCCCTACCTCGACGACGATGACGAGGTGGTGGGCGCGCCGACCGACGATCCCGACGCCGATCCGGGGCGGACCGGGCTGCTGATCGACGACGACGTCGACGCGGCGATGTTCGAGGGCGACGCCGCGCATGCCGAGCTCGAGCTGGATCCCGGGGAGCCCGCCCTGCTCACCGCACCGACGACCGCGTTGCCCGATGCGGACGCGCGCCTCGCCGATCAGCTCGATCGCGCGCTCGCCTACGCCGAGGATCACGACGACGAGGACTTCGGCTTCGCGAGCCCGCACCACGTGCCGGTCGCCGACGAGCCCGAGGACGACGATGACGAAGACGATGACTTCGAGATCCTGGCGGAGGCCGCCGCCGAGGACGCCGATCTCGCGCCCATCCAGGCAGGTGACGAGAGCGAAGAAGGTGAAGCGGGTGAGGAGGACTTCGTCAGTCGGCTCGAGCTGAGCCGCATGGTCGACTCGGCCCCCGAGGATCCGCTCGCCGGCTTTCGTGACTCCGTCATGTCGTTCGGCGACGAGCAGCGGCCGTATCGCGCGCCGACGGATCCCCTGGCCGGCTTCGACGACGAGGCCGCGCCGAGCTACGACCCCGGCACCGGCAGCTACACCTACGCGCATCGACCGGCCGACTACCAGACGCCGCTCGAGCCGACGGCGGCCGATCCCGATCTCGAGAACGTGCTCGAGGCCCTCGACGTCGACCTCGACGAGCTCGGCGGCACCGGCGAGCACCTCGCGGTGCCGGTCCAGCCGTCGTTCAACATCGGCAGCCCGCGCCGGCCCCAGGCGGCCCCGGCGCCACGCGCCGACGATGGCGTGCTGATCCAGTTCGAAGACGACGAGTAGGCGCCGGCACGACGTGGTCGTGGTCGTGGTCGTGGTCGTGGTCGTGATCGGCAACGGCGACGGCGACGGCGACGTCTCAGGTTGACCTTGACCTTGGCGGACAGCGTGTCCGTTGAAGCTGCCCGTCCAGGTCATCGACAACGTGCGACGTCGCCGTCGCCGTCAACGTCGCCGTCGCCGTCGCCGTCGCCGTCGCCGTCAACGTCAACGTCGCCCGCCGGGCTTGGCTACAAACCGGGATGCGCGAGCGCGGCGACCAGCGCCGCGGGATCGCCGGCGTGGCGATCCCACAGCTCGAGGATCTGATCGGCCTGGGTGCGGCCGCTGGCGGCGATCGCCTCGACCGGCTCGAGCATCGACACCGACGCCGGGGCGATCCGCGCGAGGCCGTCGTGGACGATGGCGACGAGCTCCTTCGCCAGCTAACGGTGCGAGCGCCGAGATCATGTCGAACGAACCACAGTCGCAGCCGCGGACCTCGATGAACTTCTTGAGCCGTCCGTCGGGGAACAGCGTCGAGAGGTGCAGCGCCCAGTCGCTCTGGGTCGCGCGCGCGCCGTTCCAGCCCTCGGCGAGGAACCGGCGGAACGTCAGCTCTGCGGGGACCGTGTTGTAGCCGCCGCGGTAGACGAAGTACATCGGCACGTCGAGCGCCCACTGCGTGTAGGTGTGGAACACGTCGGACCGCGAGCGATCGAAGATGAACGGGAGGAGGCCGCTCCGCGCGTTGTCGGTGTCGCGCCAGATCCACGCGCGATACGACTGAAAACCGCTCGGCTTGCCGTCGACGATCGGCGAGGCCGCCCACAGCGCCGTCATGATCGACGTCACGGAGTACAGGCACCGCATCTTCGCGGTCGCGTTGGCCTCGTCCTCGAAGTCGAGGTTCGCCTGCACCGTGGCGGTGCGCTGCATCATGTCGAGGCCGCGCGTGCCGACGGTCGGCATGTAGCCGCGCATCACGTCGTAGCGGAGCTTGGGCATCCATGGGACGCGCGTGGCGAACGGGCGAAACCCGATCGAGAGCCAGGTGAGGCCGACCTCGCGGGAGGCCGCGCCGAGCTCGGCGAGATAGGTCCGGAGCTCGGGCTGAAAGTCGCGGTCGTCGGCGAACGGGCGGCTCGCCAGCTCGAACTGCCCACCGGGCTCGATCGTCAGCTGCGTGTCGCCGCGCGACAGCGCGATCATGTGGCCGTTCTCGATGACGGGGGTGCCACCGTTGGCGGCGAAGCGCTCGAACAGCTTGCCGATGCCGTGCGGGCCCTCGTACGCCGGGGCCTCCGTCGTCCCGGTGACGACCCCGATCAGCTCGTGCTCGGAGCCCACCCGCCACGCCGATCGTGGCTTGCCGGCGGTCGCGAAGTAGGAGAGGAGCTCGGCCTCGGTGCGAACCGGGACGCTGTCGGAATCGTCGACGAGATGCACGCGGGATGGTCCACTCTAGGAGCGGGTCTGGGACGCGTCAATGGACGGTGCCGTGGTAGCGTCGCGACGATGATGCTCGGAACGGAGCAGCCCGATCGGCTAGGTCGACTGTTAACGCTGCTTCGCCAGCGCGCCTTCGCCGAACGCGAGGTCACGCTGTCGTCGGGGCTCAAGTCGAACTTCTACGTCGACTGCAAGCAAGTCACGCTCGACGCGGAGGGCGCGCTGCTGTGCGGCGAGCTGTTCCACGCGCTCATCGAGCAGGTCGCGCCGACGGCGATCGCCGTCGGTGGGCTCACGCTCGGCGCGGATCCGCTCGCGACCGCGACGTCGATCGCCAGCTTCCGCGCCGGCCACCCGCGCAACGCCTTCATCGTGCGCAAGGAGCCCAAGGGGCACGGCACGAACCAGTGGGTCGAGAGCGCGGGCCTCGCGCCGGGCTCGCCGGTCGTCGTGCTCGAGGACGTCGTCACCACCGGGGCGTCGACGCTCCGCGCGATCGAGCGCGCGCGGCTCGCGGGGCTCGTGGTGCTCCACGCGGTCGCGCTGGTCGATCGGCTCGAGGGCGGGCGCGAGGCGGTCGAGCGGGAGACGCCGATGACCGCGCTGTTCACGCGCCGGGACTTCCTGCCCGATCGATGATGACGATGCGCGCACCGCTGCTGCTCGCCGGCCTGGTCGGCCTCCTCTCCCTGCCGGCCTGCGGTCGCACGATCACCAACGTCCGGCTCACCGACGAGTGGCCCGCCTCGGCGGACGCGGGTGACTACGAGGAGGTCACCCGCGCGTGGACGCGCGAGACCCACCTGCGCGGCGTCTACCAGGAGGCGCTCGAGGTGATGGCGGTGTTCAAGTCGCCCGAGTGGTACGCGGCGCACGCGGCGCGCACCGCGATCCACCGCGGCCTCGTCGGGACGGCCCGCGAGCAGCACCTCGCGCAAGCGCGCGCCGAGGCGGCGGGGCCCTACGAGCTCGAGCTGCTCGTCACCACGTGGGATCGCCGCGAGAACGACCTCGATCGCGGCAAGAAGAGCGTGTGGCGCGTCGTCATGCTCGACGAGGGTGGCGCCGAGATCGAGCCGCTCGAGATCCTGCGCGACAAGCGCCCGGCCGTCGTCGTGCGCGCGGAGTTCCCCGAGCTCGGCGAGTTCGCGACGCCGTACATCGTGCGGTTCGCGCGGACGACGCCGCTGCTGGGACCGGGCGTGCGCCAGCTGCGCATGCGCATGAGCAGCGAGCGCGGCGGCGTCGAGCTGGTGTGGACGTCGCGCTGAGCGTGACGTCGCGCCACGTCACGCCGACGGCGTGACCCGGGCGAGCCGGATCTCGAACGTGGTGCCCACGCCGAGCTGGCTCGTCAGCGAGATCGTTCCCCCGACGCGCTCGAGCGCGGTGCGCACCGTCGCGAGGCCGAGGCCCGTGCCGCTGGCCTTCGTCGTGAAGAACGGCGTGAACACCTGGGCCTTGAGCTCGTCGTTCATCCGGACCCCGTTGTCCTCGACGAGCACCGAGACATGGTCGGCCTCCGTGACGACGCGAAGCCCGAGCCGCCCACCGGTGGGCATCGCGTCCCGCGCGTTGACCGCCAGGTTGAGCAGCACCTGTTCGATCCCCACGCGCGAGGCGAGCGCGATCGCGTCTGGGACGACCTGGATGTCCACGGCGATCTTGGAGCCCAGGAGGCGGGGCAACATCGGGCCGAGGTTCGACACCAGCGCGCCGATGTCGACCTCGGTGGCCTCGGTGGGCTGAGCCCGGCCGAAGGACAGCAGCTGTCGGGTCATCAGCGTCGCGCGATCCGAGGCCGCGTCGAGCTCGTCGAGCAGCGTGCCATCGAGCGGGCGCCCCTCGACGAGATCCTCGCGCAGCGCGTCGGTGGCGCCGCGGATCACCATCAGCAGGTTGTTGAAGTCATGCGCGACGCCGCTCGCGAGGTTGCCCACCAGCTCCATCTTCTGGGACTGGATCGAGCGTCGGAGCACGGCGTCGCGCTCGGTCGCCGCGGCGACGGCTTGTTGATGGACTGCCCGCATCGCCTCGATGGACGCACGCAGGAGGACCGAGATCAGCAGGAGCGACAGCGTGATGGCCGTCCACGCGTTGATCGGGGTGTAGGGACCGAGCGGAGGTGGCAGCGCGTCGCGGATCTCGAGCAGGGCGACGAGCGCGCACCAGGCGGACGACCCGATCGCCATCATGATCGCGGCGCGGCCGCTGACGAGGCCACCGACGAGCATCGTGCACACCCCGAACGCCGTCGCGTTGCCGCCCTTGAGCCCGCCGAAGAACAAGGTCACGAACGCGATCAGGGCCCAGAAGAACAGCGAGCTCACCCACCCCACCAGGATCAAGCGACCCCGCTTGACCATTTGGTGCATGCCGAGGATGGCGACGAAGATCGGGCCGTAGAACGCCAGGTTGATCAGCGGGTTGTTGTTGCGGTCGAGCAGCGACGAGACCAGCCCCACCGAGGCCATCAGCCCCATCGTCCGCAACACGGAGACCATGAGGCGCGCCTTGTGGGTCGCCTCGACCTCCGTCGCCTTCGGGGTGGCCAGCCAGCGACGGATCACGCTCCCGCGGGACTCGTTCGCCTCGCTCACTTCTTCTTCTTGTCTTTGCGCCCGAGCAGGCGGTCCCAGAACCCGACGGGCTGGTAGCCCTCGTCGAGATCCTCGAACGTCTCGATCGGGATCGCGCGCGGCACCGGCGCCGCGTGCTCCGCGTCGCCGCCGCGGAAGAACGCCTCCTCGTCGTCGCTGAACGACGCGGCGTCCTTGCGCAGCTCGTCGATCTCCTTCGCGGAGGCGTCGGTGGCGATGTTCGTGACGTGCGCGAGGTTCGGGACGCTGCCCGACGCCTTCTTGACCTTGCCGGACTTGTCGGTCTTGGTGCGGGGGACCGCGATGCCCGGCGACGACTTGCGCTCGACGAGCACCGGCGGATCGATCGGCGGGGCGGTCTTGGCCTTGGGTCGCGGTGTGGCGAGCTCGTCGCTCGTGGGTTCGTTCGTCGGCTCGTCCCGCTCGGACGCCCCGGAGGTCGCCGCGGCCGTGGAGGCCGAGGTCGCCGCGGCCGCGATCGCGGTGGCGTCGTGTGCGGTGGCCTCGATCGTCTCGAGATCGGGCTTCGCCATCGCGGCGCGCGTGTCGGCGAGCACGCGGGCCTCGGCGTCGGCCCGCACCGCCTCGTGGTCGGGGAGCTCGGTCGTCGTCGGGGGGGTTGGCGTCGGGGTCGGGGCTGGTGTCGGGATCGGGGTCGGGGCTGGCGTCGGCGTCGTCTTGCCCGCGAACGCGTCGGCGAGCGCGCGCGCCTCGGCGGCACGCTTGACGGCCGGGTCCTCGTCCATCGGGCCCTCGACGGGCGTGGGCGCGGGCGCGGCGTCCTCCCGGGCGATGTCGTCGAGCTCGGCCTTCGGGATCGGCGTCGTCGTGGCCGCCTCGTCGGGATGCTGCGCGTGCGCGATCTCGGCTTCGAGCTGGGCGCGCACGTCGCCATGCTTGGCGCCACGCGCCTCGATCTCGAGCCGCGAGCGCGCCAGCCCTGCCTGCTCGACGACCGCGCGGACGCGCGCCTGGACGTCGTCGCGGAACTGCGCGCTCGACGTGCGCGCGATCGCGACCGCGACCCCGTCCGAGACCGACGAGGCCGGCGAGGTGACCGCGTCCGAGTCGACCCGCGTCGGGATCGCCAGCGTCGGGACCGCCGTCGGGATCGCCGGGATCGTCGTCGGACCGCTGCGATCGTCGAACACCACCGACGGCTCGCCGAGATCGCTCGGAAAGATCTTGTCGCGCTTGCCCGTGTCCATCAGCGCTTCGAGGCGCTCGCGCTCCAGCTCGCGGGTCGGCAGCCGGATCTCGCCGCTCGCCTGGGCCACGGGCACCACCATCGACAGCGACGTGATGTCCGAGCCGATCGCGCGCGGCACCAGCGCACCCCAGTCGATCGTCGCGGTGGCCGCGGTGGTCGGGATCTTCTCGGCGGGGATCGGCAGTGGCGTGTTCGCGCGCCGCTGGCGTCGCGGCCGTCGGGCCTTCTTCTTCGGCAGGCGCGGCGAGCTCTCGCTGGCCGGCGGCTCCGGCTCGTCCTGCTCGGTGTCGCTGTCCTTGGCCGGCTGCTCGGTGTTGACCAGCCACTCCTCGATCGCGAGCACGGCCCGCCACGTCGCCTTCGGCCGCTGGGACTTCACGACCCGGAGCAGCCCGGCTTCGACCGCGCGCTGGGCCACGCGCAGCGTCTCGAACACGCGATAGGGGGAGTCCTCGAGGACGTCGGCGAGCACGCGGTGGCCGTCGAACATGCGGAGGACGCCGTGGACCTCCGTCGGGATCTGCTTGCCGAGGCCGTGGACCCGCTGCACGTCCTGCTCGAGGACCATCGCGGGCGACAGCGCGCCGCTCTCGTCCTTGATGCCTTCGAGGAAGCGCTCGGCGTCCGCGAACAGCTCGGCGTGGGACAGCGGGATCTGCTGCCGCCGGACGACGTCCTCGTGCCGGAAGTCGAACCGCGCGTCGGTCCACAGCAGCAGCTGGTGGAGCGCCGCCTGCCCGTGGATCAGCCCGACCTGCGCCGACGTGACCTCGCCATGGAAGAACCGGACCTCGCCGCGGCGCAGCCCGCGCATCAGCGTGAGGGTCGCGCTGCGACCGAGCGCCGCCAGCGCGCGGACCAGCGCGAGCACGTTCGTGAGCTCGCCGAGGTTGCCGATGATGTGGCCGCGCGCCTCCGGCGCAATGTCCTGCAGCAGGCGCCCGATGGTGACGACGTCGCGCAGGTAGGCGGGCCGCGCGAGCACCTCGTCCGCCCCGGCGGCCTCGGCGTCGGCGCAGGGGGCCTCCCCGGTGAACAGGAGGCTGACGTCGAGCTGCTGGTCGTCGATGAGCGCGCGGACCGTCGCGACGAGCGCGAGATCGCCGCCGACGATGACCAGCCCGACCTGCGCGCCGAGCTCGGCCAGCGCCGAGGGGGCCAGGAGGGTGGTCGCGCGGACCCCTTCGCGCCGGAACCCGAACTGGAGCTGCCGGGCAGCGCGCGGATCCGGGTCGAGGATGACCACCTGGGAGGGGGATGGCTGCGTCATCGAGGAGTCATCGAGTCGTCATCGAGTCACCGAGTCACCGAGTCATCGATCGAGGGTGACCGAGAATCGCCGCGGAGGGATTTAGAGTATAACCACGCTCGGCTCGCGACCACGTCGAGCCGACGTCTTTTGTGATCGTCCTCGAGATCCTCCACGGCACTGCCGCGCAGCGCGTGCACCGTCCCGCAGCGGGGACGGTGACCACGATCGGGCGCGCGCCCACCTGTGCCATCACGATCTCCGACTACCACCTGTCGGGCGAACACGCGCAGCTCGCGCAGATCGGCGAGCATCACGTGTTCCGCGATCTCCGGTCGACGAACGGCTCGGCGATCGAGCGCGACGGCCGGCGGATCCCGATCGACGCGGCGGCGCGGTGGGAGATCGCGCTGGTCGACGGCGATGTGATCCTGCTCGGCAACCCGGCCGATCCCGTGCGGATCGCGGTGCGGGTCGGCGACGAGGTCGAGGACGACCTGGGCGATCGGCTGATCGCGTCGCGCTCGATCCTCGATCTCGCCCGGGTCTCCGACTCGATCGAGCAGCACGACAAGGCGAACGCGCTCCGGATCTACAAGGCGCTCCAGCCGCTCGGCTCGCGGCTCGAGCCGATGGAGGCGTACGAGGCCTCGGTCCACGCCGCGTTCGAGCTGCTGCCGCGGGCGACCCACGTCGCGATCCTGCTGCGCAACGACGCCGACAAGG
>JAPLLF010001151.1 GCA_026387715.1 Pseudomonadota bacterium | reverse complement strand
ACCGAGTAGATCACGGCGTCCTTGCCGGCCGCCCGCAGGAGCGAGGCCAGCCCGGCCATCGAGCCGGTGCCGTCCCCGTCGGGGCGGCGGTGACTCGTCAGCAGGATCCGCTCCGATGCCAGGAGCTTCTCGCACGCCCGCGCGAGCGCGGCGGCGACCTCCGTCGCGCTCGGTGCGTCGACCGGCATCGGCTGGGGCTTCACGTCGCGTCGTCCTCGGGATCAGGCAGCGACGGCGCGATCGGCGTCGGCTCGGCCTGGCCGACCTCGCGCCCCGCGGCCTTGGCGCGCAGCGCGTCGTCGCGCAGGATCTGGGCGAGCTTCTCGCTCATGTCGATGCCCTTGTCGATGTGAAAGCGAAGCTCGGGTGCGCGCTGCAGCTGGAGCTCGCGCCCGAGCGGGCCGCGCAAGAACCCCGCGGACTTCTGCAGCCCCACGAGACACGCGTCGACCGTCGCGTCGTCGCCGACGATCGACACGTAGACGTTGGCCACCGCGAGATCGACGTTGAGCTCGACCTTGGTGACGGTGATGAGCGTCGCGGCCCGCACGCGCGGGTCCTTGATATCGTCGCGCACCATGCCGACGAGGGCCTCCCGGATGGCGTGCTCGACGCGTTGCTTGCGCTGGTTGGGTTGCCCCGGTTTGGACTTCGATGGACTCATGGCTTTTCGGGATCTTCGGGCGTTTCGAGCGTTTCGGGAGCTTCGGATTCTTCCCGCCAGGCGTCGGGGACCCAATCAGTAGCACCCGCGGCCTTGTCTCCGGATCCCACGCGCTCGGTATCGACGATCGTGACCGGCTCCGGACGCGCGTCGAAGGTGATCGCGTCCCGCGCGACGGCGACGACCTCGCCACCGCTCGCGTTCACGCATCGGATCACGTCGTCGAGCAACTCGAGCGCCTTGGCCCGGTCGCCGCTGGCGACGGCCACGCCGAGCTCGGCGCGTTGCCAGATCTCGTGGTCGCCGACCTCGTTGACGATCACGCCGACCCGGTCGCGGACGCGATCCTTGATCCGGCGTAGCACCATCCGCTTCTCCTTGAGCGAATGGCTATGGGTGATTGCGAGGCTGATCCTCGCCATCCCGACGTACATCACGTGACCCTACCGGATCAGACGCGATTGTACGACCGATCGTCGTACAGCTCGCGCATCTCGTCGGGCAGCTTCTGGACGACGTGCTCCTCCTCGGCGGTGCGCGCCGCGACGTGCTCGTCCTTGGCGCCTGCCTTGTCGGTCTCCGGCTTGCGCCCCTCGGCCTTGTCGCGCTCGGCGACCTCGGCCTGGAGCTTCTTCGCCTCGTCAGGTTCGCCGGCAGCCGCGAGCGCCTTGACCGGCTTCTCCTCGATCTGCTTCTCCTCCGCCGCCTTCGGCTCGACGGCGATCTTCGAGAGCGCCGCGTCGATGTGATCCTCGAAGACGCTCGTGGAGTTCGCCATCGGATCGAACGCCGCGCAGAGCGCCGCGAGGTCCTCGTTGCTGCGGCCCTCGAGGCCGACCCGCATCGCCTCGTTCGCGGTCCCCACGCCATCGCCGAGGATGTCGACGAACTCCTCGTCGGTCTCGGTCGCGACGAGGTGTGGGTAGTTGATGTTGAAGTTGAGCATCGGGATCTTGTTGACCCGCTCGAGCGTCTTCTTCATCCCCGACGGCTTCTGCGCCGACTTGCTCACCATCTTGCCCGCAGCGTCCGGCATCCCCGCGCCCGACGTCGCGTTGCCCTTCGACACCCCCGGCAGCAGGTCGCCGAACGCGATCTTGCCGAGCGTCGCGATCAACTTCGGGTGGTTCGCTGCCGCACGCAGCTCCTGACGACGATTCGAGCACGCGAGCACGAACGGGGCCGCCGCTTGCGCGATGCGGTAGTCGGCCGTCCGGATCAACGTCTCGCGGTCGTGCGCCGACATCTCGTCGTGCCCGTACGCCTGCTCCGACGCGGTCGGCGCGGGAGTCGTCTGCTCGACCTCCGGAGCGACCGCGGGCACCTCGCTGACCGGCGCGGCCGTCTCGACGGCTGCCGGCTCGGCGGCGAGGGCCTCCGGTTCGACAGCGACGATCTGTTCGGCCTCGTGGGTGGTCAGCTCTTCGACGGCGGTAGCGCTCATTGCGCCATTCTACGCCGAAGCCGAGGCTTTCTTTCCCGTTTTTCGGCCCTCCCTGGGAGGGCCTCCGACCGAAGCTAGGAGCGTGTAGGCCATAGAAGGCCCTCGATCCGCGTCCCTCCGGACTGAACACACGATCCGGATGGACGACTCGATCCGAAATTGATCGGATGGGGACGTGAAGACCTACCGACCGTGGACCCCGACGCAGTCGTCG
>JAPLLF010000442.1 GCA_026387715.1 Pseudomonadota bacterium | reverse complement strand
CGATTCGCGGCGACGAAGTCACCGTCGCCATACTTCTGAAGGACCTCCTTCATGCCGTCGGCCTGCGAGGCCGACACCGCCTGGCCCAGCCGCGCTTGCAGGCGGTTGACCTTGGCGTTGATGAAGTTGCGGTCGATCTTGATCGCGTCGACCGCGAGCGCCAGCTGCTGCGCGGCGAAGTACGCCTTGCTCCAGTTGCCGTCGTTGACGGCCTTGTTGGCCTCGCCTTCGAGGTTCTCGGCCGACCCGAGGTCCGACGAGATGAGCCCCTTCTTCGAGATCCCGGCGTGCGCCCGGTTGAGCATGTTCACCACGTCGGTGCGCCCGATGTTGGCGTCCTTGGGGAGCGGCGGCGCGGCCTGCTGCACGATCGTCGTCGTGCCACCCGCGCACATCGTCTTCTCCCGCTCGCCGAGGGCGCGCTCGCGCTCGGCCATCATCCGCTCGCGCTCGGCCATCCGCTGCTCGCGGGTCGCGAAGTCGCGCTCGCGGCTGCCGACGCCGGCCTCGCGCGCGGCGATCGCCGTGGACTTGTCCCCGCCACCGGCGGCGATCGACTCGACCCGGCTCGACAGCTGCGAGATCAGCTCGCTGCTCTGGGTCTCGAGCTTGATGTCGAGCTCGGCGCGCTGCTTCGCGAGCTCGCTGGTGTCACCGCCACCGGCCGCGACCTTCTTCATCTCGTCGTCGACCTTGTTGCGCTCGTCCTGCAGCTTCTCGCGTGCCTTGACGAGCGCATCCCGGCGCTCGCGGAGCTCTTGTTGTGCCTTGAGCACGGCTGGATCGGGTGTCGTGCTCGCGTCGCTCTTGTCCTTGCAGCCCGCGAGCGCCAGCGACGCCCCGACGACAATGGCCAGCCAAGAACGCAGTCCCTCGGTACGCATGGATCGAATAGTACAAGATCCCAGATCGTCTCGCCGAGTTTGCTACCGTCCGCGCATGCTCCTCTATCACGACCTCCGCGCGCCCAACCCCCGCCGGGTTCGCATGTTCCTGGCCGAGAAGGGTGTGGCCTACGACACGATCGAGGTGTCGATCGCCGCCCAGGCGCACCAGAGCGACGCGTTCCGTGCGAAAAATCCGCTCGCCCTGCTGCCGGTGCTCGAGCTGGACGACGGTCGGGTGCTCCGCGAGTCGATGGCGATCTGCCGCTACGTCGAGGAGGCGGTGCAACCCGAGCCGAACCTGTTCGGGGTCGAGCCGTGGGAGCGCGCCCAGATCGAGATGTGGAATCGCCACGCCGAGCTCGAGCTGCTGTGGCCGATCTCGCAGGTCTTCCGCAACTCCCACGAGTTCTGGAAGGGGCGCCTCAAGCAGTCGCCCGAGTTCGCCGAGATCATGCGCGAGCTCCTCGTCGATCGCTTCGAGTTCTTCGACCACAGCCTCGCGACGCGGCCCTACGTCGCCGGCGAGCGGTTCTCGGTCGCCGACATCACCGCGCTGTGCGCCCTCGATTTCGGCCGCGTCTCGAAGCTCCGCATCGACCCGACGAAGCACGCGAGCCTGGCGGCGTGGCACGCGCGGGTCAGCGAGCGCCCCAGCGCGAAAGCGTGACGCGCGCCGTGGTAGACACGAGGCATGCCGTTCCGGACTCGCACTGACCTCCCCTGCCCGCGCTGCGGGGTGCCCCTCGTCCGCTATGCGGATCGCGACAAGTGGCGCTGCAAGCGGTGCGTCGGGGTGCTGCTCGGCCCCGCCGAGCTCGCCGTCGAGGCGCCGTGGCTGCTCGAGGAGGCGGCCCGCGCGTCGACCAGCGCGCAGCCGCCGTGTCCGGCGTGCGCGCAGCCGATGACGACGATCGGCTTCGAGAACATCGAGCTCGATCGCTGCGATGCCGACAAGGTGGTGTGGTTCGACGCCGCCGAGCTCGGGCTCGTCGTCGAGATCGCCCACTCGGAGGCGGACCGCGAGGCCGAGCTCAGCCAGCTCGAGCAGCAGAAGCCGCTGGCGCTGATCCAGCGGATCCTCGCCGACGACGAAACACCCTAGCGACCCTCGCCGCGATCGTACGCGGCGCGCGCGGCGCGGATCACCTCGAGCGCCCGCTCCTGATCGTACATCTCCCCGACCTCGACCGGCTTGCCTTCGAGGATCTTGTAGTCGCGGAAGAACCGATCGACCTCCTTGAAGATGTGCGTCGGCAGCTCCGTCACCGAGCGGTAGTGGGCGTACGCCGGATCGTCGATGCAGACGGCGATGATCTTGTCGTCGCCGCCCATGTCGTCGACCATCCGCATGCCGCCGAGCGGACGCGCGCGCACGATCGTCAACGGGACGACCGGCTCCTGCATCAGCACGAGGATGTCGAGCGGATCGCCGTCGTCGGAGTGCGTGCGCGGGATGAACCCGTAGTTCGCCGGGTAGTGCACCGCCGAGTACAGCACCCGATCGAGCCGCAGGAGGCCGGTCGGCTTGTCGATCTCGTACTTGAGGTGGCTGCCCCGCGGGATCTCGATGACCGTCGGCACGAACGTCGCGATGTCGTCGGAGACCGGGATGTCATGAACGGGATGCATGGCCCGAGCTTACGGCACGATCGCGAGCAGCGGCGGCGACCCGACCGGCGCGCCGGGCAGGCCGATCGTGCGATCGCGGGGGATGTGGTAGCGCGCGAGGATCCGCGGCGTCGCGCGGCGGATCTCGTCGCTGTCGAGCATGATCATGCCCCCCGAGGTCATCACGATCTCGACGACGCCGTTGGCGGCCGACAGCCGCGCGACGAAGTCCTCCATGTCGCGCGGCGTGTGGCCGTCGATCGTCGCGACCGCCTCGTTGTAGAGGTGGCTGTAGCCGACGTTGCAGTCGTCCGTGAGGATCTGCGTGAGGATGACGACCTCGTTCTGGGCCGCGCTGCGGAAGCCCAGGTAGTAGTAGTGGAGGAACTCCTTGGGGGCCTTGTTCCACCACTTCTCCCACGTCGTGAGGTAGTCGCGCGTGAGCGTCTGGAACACGAGCCCGCCGTACACGAAGTACTGCGGCGGACGGTCGTAACGCGAGCGCGGCACGAGCGGCGCCCAGCACTTGAGCTCGAGCTGGATCTGCAGCGGCTTGCCGTCGCGCTTGATCGCCAGCGCGATCGTGTCGCCGATGTAGCGATGCCCGAGGACGACGTCGTAGCGCGTGCGGTGCATGCCGATGTACTGGACGGTGCCGTTGTTGGCGATCGGCAGCCCGTCGATCGCGGTGATCACGTCGCGCTGCTGGAGGTGCCCCTCCGACGAGCCGCCGTGATCCACGTGCAGCACGGCGACGCCGTGCTCGCCGACCGCCAGGCCGAGGCGCTTGCGCAGGAGCGGATTCTCGAGGTTCTGCGTCGTGATGCCGAGCGCGGGGATCTCGGGCCGCTTGCTCGCCGCGACGCCGTCGAGGAACGCGCGGATGATCGGCGGCGGCACCATCTCGCCGATGTTGTCGACCCCGGTGAGCTTCTGGAACGCGATGCCGACGACCTTGCCGTCGCCGAACACGGGACCGCCGCTGTTGCCGGCGTTGATCGCCGCGTCGACCGTGACCGCGAGCAGGTGACGCTGCGAGTGCGAGTAGCGCTGGACCTCGATGCGCGAGACCACGCCCTCGGTGATCGAGATCTCCTCGCCGCCGACCGGGTAGCCGACGACCGCGACCTCGTCGCGCAGCCGCGGCATCGGGCCGAGCTCGGCGGGCTCGATGTCGGCCAGGAAGTCCGCCGGCTCGACGACCTCGAGCAGCGCGAGATCGCAATCGTGGCTGACCGCCCGCACGCGCGCGATCGCCTTGTCGGGGTGGGACTGCTTCTGGACCTGGAGGAACGTGGCGTTGGCCACGACGTGCGCGCCGGTCAGCATCAGGCCCTTGCCGATCACGACCGCGGAGCCGGTGCTGTTCATCGGCGTCCGGGCCTGCCACGGACCGTCGAAGTCGGGGTCCTGGCTCGTCGCAAAAACTCGAATCACCTCGGGGTACGCCACGGGCGAGAAGGTACCATACGCACGAGATGGCCCCGCTCGCGCTCACCGCGCTGACTCCCGCGCGCCTCGCCGCGGCGGTGCCCGTGATCACGCTCGCCGAGGCGCGCAAGCTCGTCGCGCAAGCGCATCGCGGCGAGCCGATCGCGGCGACCTCGCACGTCCGCACGGTCGCGGCCGACGCGGTCCGCGCGGCGTGCGCGCCGCACGCGCTCGACGTGATCGCCGAGACCCCGTCGACGATCGACCCGTTCGTGAAGTACCTCGTCGCGGCGCCCGACGGGGCGCGCCTCGAGACCGTGCGCATCCCACTCGCCGATCCCGATCGGTTCACGGTGTGCGTGAGCTCGCAGGTCGGCTGCGCCCTCGCCTGCGCGTTCTGCGCGACCGGGCGACTCGGCCTCACCCGCAACCTCGCGACGTGGGAGATCGTCGAGCAGGTGCGGATCGTGCGCGCACGCCTCACCCGCGGGCGGATCCACGGCGTGGTGTTCCAGGGCATGGGCGAGCCGCTCGCGAACGCCGACGCCGTGATCGAGGCGATCGCGGTCCTCCAGGATCCCTGCGCGCTCGGCATCGACGCGCGCGCGATCACCGTGTGCACCGCCGGGTTGCCCAGCGGGATCCGGCGGCTCGCGCGCGAGGCGCCCAAGGTCCGCCTCGGGCTGTCGGTGTCGAGCGCGATCGCGCAGACCCGCAAGCGCGTGATGCCGATCGCCGACAAGCACGACCTCGAGGACGTGCTCGCCGCGGTCGCCGACCACGCCCGGCTCACCGGGCTGTCGCCGATGTGGGCCGTCACGCTGCTCGAGGGCGTCAACGACAGCGACGACGACGCGCGCGCGCTCGCGACCCGCGCGATCGCGTTCCACGCCGCGACCGGCAAGAAGCCCCGGATCTCGATCGTCGAGTACAACGCGATCGGCGACGGCGATCCGTTCCGACGCTCGCCGCGCTGGGCCGCGTTCCGCGCCGTGCTCTCGGATGCGGGCCTCGGCTCGCACCGCCGCTACTCCGGGGGCGGCGACGTCGACGCGGCGTGCGGCCAGCTCGCCGCGCGCGCCGGGTAGCCCAGGGGTCGGGTAGCTAGACGAGCTCGACGAGCAGGTCGCCG
>JAPLLF010000691.1 GCA_026387715.1 Pseudomonadota bacterium | reverse complement strand
CCTCGACCGCGACGATCTCGGCTGCCGTCTGCGCGCGCACGCCCTCGATCCAGTCCCAGCGACCGATCATGGAGGCCATGCGAGGATTGTACCCGCGGCTGCACCGCACGGCCCTCGACAAGCTCGTGGGATCGCCGGCATGGTCGTGGTGGCATGTCCGACACGCACACGAGCACGAGCGCGAACGGCGCGTGGGACCTGCGGGCCACGAACGACTTCGAACCGAACACGGAGGGTTACGGTGTCGGTGGGTGGACGTTCGAGTTGATCGAGCGAGCGACCGGGCGCGTGGCCAGGACCTGGAGTGGCTGGGCGACCACCTCGCCGTGGAGCGAGTCGAGCATGGGGACCCGCGCGGTTGTTTGGGATGGTGACGTGCTGGTGGTCGTGGAGGACGACGACACCGAGCTGCGCATCACGCCGGCGTGATCGCGCGTCGTCGCCGGCTGCTACCGCTGCTGGCGCAGCAGCTCGGCGATGTCCTTCTGGCCGATCGGATCCTCGAGGATCGTGTTCGTGCGCGGCGCGACCGCGCCGGCCCCGAGCATGCGCTCGATCGCGCGGCGGGCGCCGATCACGCCCGACGATCGCCCGGGAGCCTGCATCGCGAACTCGGGGATGCCAGCCTTGCCGACGACCTCGACGATGCGCGCGACGTCCTTGCGATACCGCTCGTCGCTGTAGCCCTTGGCCTCGCCGAGCCCGAACCACATGATCCGGGCGAACCGGAGCTTGCGCCCCGGCGGCATCATCATCGTCTCGCCGGCCTCGCCGGTCATCCGGTTCGCCTTGAGCAGCGTCGACAGCTTGCCGCACAGCCGCCAGTCCGCGAGCCCCGCGGCGCCGCGCAGCGGGCGGTCGTCCTTGAACACCGGCAGCACCAGGCAGTCGCGCATCACCTCGTCCCAGCGCGCGAGGTCGAGCGGCAAGACGGAGAGCGCCATCAGCTCACGCTTCGGAGTTCCGGCCGACGGCGGTGGCGATGCGATCGAGCACGCCGTTGACGAACGCCGACGACTCGGCGGTGCCGAACTGCTTGGCGAGCTCCACCGCCTCGTTGATCACGACCTTCACCGGCACGTCCGGAAACGCCACGAGCTCGGTGGTCCCGAGCCGCAGGATGTTGCGATCGACCCGCGACATCCGCTCGAGACGCCAGTTCTTGGACGACCCGATCACCAGCTCGTCGATCTTCGCGGCCCGCTCGGCGGCGGCGGCGACGAGCGCGCGCGCGAACGCCATCGCCTCGCCGTCGACCTCGAGCTCGAACGCCTCGGCCCATGGCGTCGCGAGCGTGGCGACGTCGGTGTCGGCGTTGTCGCGGGCGTAGAGGAGCTGCAGCGCGTATGCGCGACCGCTGCGACGAACGCCGCTGGTGGCGCTCACGCGAAAGACTTCCAGAGGGTCGGCATGGGGCTGGGCAGCTTAGCTCAACCGACCGCGGGCTTGGACGTCACGGCCCGCGGTCGCGCGGGAACTTTCACCCGCTCGACGACCTCGATGCCGAAGCCCTCGAGGCCCGGGAGCTTGCGGTCGCTCCAGATCATCAGGCGGACGCGCTTGCAGCCGAGATCCGCGAGCACCTGCGCGCCGAGCCCGAAGTCGCGCAGCGCCTCGCTCGAGTCGGTCGGCCCCGGCGCGGGCGCCGGTTGCTTCAGCACGATGCGATCGAACGAGCGCTTGAGCCGCGCGTACGCCGGTTGCACGACGTAGAGCAGCACGCCGCACCCGGCCTCGTCGATCGCGCGCAGCGCGGCATCGAGATCCGGGCGCACGGCGAACGGATCGCACAGCGGATCCATGGTCGCCACGCGGACGAGCACGTCGCCACCGGCGGCGGACACCGCGGCGACGTCGCCGCGCACGAGCGCGAGGTACTCGGTGTCCTCGACCTCGGTGTCGTAGTAGTGCGCGGTGAACAGCTCGCCGGGCGGCAGCGAGCCCGGCCGCAGGGTGCCGGTGCCGCGGCACCGCACGATCTGCTCGCGTTGCAGGCGATACGCGATCATGTCGGCGACGCTGAGGATCATCAGGCCGTGCTTCTTGCCGAACACCTCGAGCTCGGGGCGGCGCGCCATCTCCCCGTCCTCGCGCTTTATCTCGCAGATCACGCCGGCCGGCTTGAGGCCCGCCATCCGGGCGAGGTCGACCGAGCCCTCGGTCTGGCCGGTGCGCACGAGCACCCCACCCTTGCGCGCGCGCAACGGGAAGATGTGCCCCGGCGACACGACCCCCGCGGGGCTCGCGTCGTCGGCGATCGCGGCGCGGATCGTCGTCGCGCGGTCGCGCGCAGAGATGCCGGTCGTCACGCCGTGGCGCGCCTCGATCGACACCGTGAACGCGGTGCCGAGCGACGCCTGGTTGTCGCGCACCATCATCGGGATCTCGAGCTTGTCGATCATCAGATCGTCCATCGCGAGACAGATCAGGCCACGCGCGTGCGTCGCCATGAAGTTGATGTGCTCGGGGGTGACGAGCTCGGCGGCGAACACGAGGTCGCCTTCGTTCTCGCGATCCTCGTCGTCGACGAGGATGACCATGCGGCCGGCGCGAATCTCGTCGAGCGCGCGCCCGACCCGGTCCAGGGCGTGTTCGGTGCTGGGATCGTTCATGACTTACCTCCGAGCAACTTCTCGACGTGCTTCGCCAGGATATCGACCTCGAGGTTGAAGGTCCCGCCGACCGCGACCTCCCCGAGGGTGGTGGCATCCAGCGTGTGCGGGATGAGCGCGATCGAGAACGTCGCCGCGTCGACCGCGTTGACCGTGAGCGACACGCCGGCGACGGCGATGGAGCCCTTCTCGACGATGTAGCGCAGCAGCGCGGCCGGCGGACGGATCGCCAGCACGAGGTTGGCCCCGCCGGCGATCGGCGCCTTCGAGACGAGCTCGCCGACGCCGTCGACGTGCCCGGTGACCCAGTGACCGCCGAGCCGATCGCCCAGGCGCAAGGCGCGCTCGAGGTTGACGCGCGCGCCGACCGCGAGGCGTCCCAGGGTCGTGCGGCCGAGCGTCTCGGCCCCCGCGAGGACGGTGTAGGTGCCCGGGCTCTCCGGCGAAGCGGGGATGATCGACGTCACCGTCAGGCAGGTCCCGTCGTGACAGACCGACTCGCCGACGACGAGCTCCGCGATCGGGATGCCCGCCGGGCGCACCGCGAACACGATCGCGTCGCCCTGCCGATCGACCCGCGTGATCGTGCCAGCGTCCTCGACGAGCCCGGTGAACACGGCGTCGGTGTACCACACGTGATTCGGCGTTGGAGCCAGCTACAATCGCTGGATGGACGCGCCGCGATTGAGTCGTCTTCGCCACCAGATGCTCCTGGCCACGCTCTCCCTGCCCGGCTGCTGGACCGGCCCGACCCCGGTGGCACCGCAGGCGATCGCCACACCGGCCCCCACGCCGGTCGTGAAGGTGGACTTCGACCCCCAGCGCTGCGGGATCGACGAGATCGTGGAGACCGCGTGCGGGCCGATCGACGACGCGTTCCGCACCTGCGGGACGCGGGGCGATCGCCTGGGACAGCACGACCAGCTGACGCTGTACGTGTCGGCGGTCAGCGCCGTGCGCGAGTTTCGCTACGATCGCGCGACGACCGAGACCTACCGCGCCGACGAAGGCACGGACGCCTCGGCGACGTCGTGTTGCTACTCGCAGTGCAGCAAGCTCGTGGTGGCCGCGAGCGTCACGCCGACCCCGATCCCGCCGGGCTACCACCAGACCCGGACCTGCATCCCGATCCCACCCGGAGGGACCAGCGCGCCCGCCGCGGACGAACCGCGCTGCCCGGCGAACGTGCAGCTCGCCAACCGCATGGTCGGCTACGTCACCGGCGACGAGGCCACGTGCTGCTACCTCACGCAGGTCGCGAATCGAACCAACTACCCGATCCGCGGGCGCGCGGCGCGGGTCGACGGCGCGCCGACGTTCGCGTCGACGGCGGCCACGCCGACGTGGACGTGGGGAGCCCCGATCCACGTCCACGTCGCGGACCTCGCCCACGACGTCCGGCGTGCGCTCGCCGCGACCTGGCGCGAGGCCGCGCAGATGGAGCACGCGTCGATCGCGTCGTTCGCGAACCTCGCGCTGCGGCTCCTCGCGCTCGGCGCCCCACCCGAGCTCGTCGCGGCCACGCACGCGGCGGCGATCGACGAGGTCGCACACGCGCGGGCGGCGTTCGCAATCGCGTTGGCCTATGCCGGCGCCGCGATCGGGCCGGGCGCGTTTCCCGCGGCCGCGCACATGTCGGCCGACGGCTCGATCGCCGATCTCGCGCTCGAGACGTTCGTCGATGGCTGCGTCGGCGAGACGGTCGCGGCGCTCGAGGCCGATCGGGCCGCCGACGGTGCCGGCGACCCCGTGATCGTCGCGGCGCTCCGCGCGATCGCGGTCGACGAGACCCGCCACGCGCAGCTCGCGTGGGCGATCGTCGCGTGGTGCGTGCGGACGGACCCCGCGATCGCGGCGCGGCTCGCGGCCACACTGGCCACCCTGCCGGCACCTGCGCTGCCGCCGCGGTCGGCGGCGCTCGTGGCGCACGGGGTGCTGGACGCACCGGCGCTCGCGCGCGTCCACGCCGACGCCCTGCGCGAGATCGTCGCGCCGTGCGTCAGCGCGCTCGCGGTCTGATCACGGGTGCCGACGCGGCGCGAGGATCGCGTGCAGCCGGACGTCCCCGCCGAACATGACCGGCGCACCATCGAACGTCGCGCGGTACGCGCTCGCGAGCGCCGCCACGCCACCACCGCCGACCCAGCTCTTCGCGGGGCCGCCGACGATCGTCGGCGCGACGTAGAGGTAGAGCTCGTCGGCGAGCTCCGCCGCGAGCAGCGACGCGTGCAGCTCGCCGCCGCCTTCGCACAGCACGCTGGTGACGTTCTCGGAGGCCAGGCGGTGGGCGAGCGCGTGGAGATCGACGCGGCCGTCGCGCGCGGGCAACTCCCAGACCTCCGCCCCCTCGAGATCCCCGGGGCGCGCGGTCGCGATGATCGTGCGCGCGCCCCCCGCAAGCACGGCCGCGTTCGCCGGGGTCCGGAGGTGCGCATCCACGACGATCCGGATGGGATCGCGCGCCTCGAGCTGCCGCACCGTGAGGCGCGGATCGTCGGCGAGCACGGTCCCGATCCCGACCATCACCGCGTCGTGCGTCGCGCGCAGCTGCATGACATCCGCGCGCGCCGCCTCGCCGGTGATCCACTTCGACTCGCCGCCCACGGTCGCGATCTTGCCGTCGAGCGTGATCGCGGCCTTGAGCGTGATCGCCGGCCGCCGGTGCCGCGCCCACGTGAAGAACGGCCGGTTCGCGGCCTCGCACGCGTCGCCCAGCACGCCCTCGTCGACGGCGATGCCGGCAGCGTGCAGGACGGCGATGCCGCCGGCGTGCGACGCGATCGGATCCGCGATGCCGATCACCACGCGCGCGACCCTGGCGTCGCGCACGACGGGCGCGCACGGCGGCGTGCGACCGTGGTGGTTGCATGGCTCGAGGTTCACGTAGAGCGTCGCGCCTTGGGCGCGGTCGCCGGCCTGCTTCAGCGCGTCGACCTCGGCGTGGTCGGTCCCGGGGCCGCGGTGCACGCCCTCGGCGATCACGGCGCCCGCGGCGTCCACGATCACGCAGCCGACGATCGGGTTCGGTGACGTCCGCCCCCGATAGGTCTCGGCCAGCGCGAGCGCACGCTCCATGTGCACGCGATCGCGCGCGGCGGTCGCCGTCACGGACGTTCGACGGTCGTCGCGATCGAGGCGTTCGCGTCGGTGGTCTCCTCGAACGCGTGCTCCGGAACGGCCTCGACGAGCGCGTGCTTGCCGGTATCCTCGCCGCGCAGCGCATCGACCTCCTGCACGAACAGATCGAGATCGCCGAAGTC
>JAPLLF010000666.1 GCA_026387715.1 Pseudomonadota bacterium | reverse complement strand
CCCTGGTGACGACGCCGTGAAGGCGCTGGCCTGCGTCGCGCTCGCCGCGTGCGCCACCGGGCCGGGCGCGCGCGTGCCCGCACCGTCACCACCACGCGTCGCGTGGACCCTGCCGGGCATCGATCCGGATCCTGCGTTCATCCCACCGCCGATCGTCGAGCACCAGCTGGCGAACGGCATCCGGATCCTCGTCGTCGAGATGCACCGCCTGCCACTCGTCTCGATCGCGACCATCCACGGCGGCGCCGGCGGGCGCGCCGACGGCCCACGCCACGGCCTCGCGGCGTTGACCGCGGATGCGCTCGACGAGGATCCGGCCCTCGCGCCCGCCCTCGAGCGCGCCGGTGCCAGGCTCGACGTCGACATCGCGACCGACTACGCGAGCGTCCACGCGACAGCGCTGGCGACCAGCGCGGAGGCCACGCTCGACATGATCGCCGACGTCGTCCGGCGCCCCCTCCTCCTCGCGCGCGACGTCGACCGGCTCCGGCGCGCGCGGGTCGCCGAGCTCGCGCTGCGGGACGATCGGCCGCGCACCGTCGCCGCCCTCGCCTTCGATCGCCTCGTGTTCGGCGACCACCCCTACGGATCTCCACCCGAGGGTGATCGTGCGAGCGTCGCCACGCTGGGCGTCGAGGACGTCCGCTCGTTCCATCACGCAACATACAACCCCGCCACGACCACGATCATCGTCGTCGGCGACCTCGCGCCCGCCGCGGCGATCCAGGCGATCGACCGCGCCTTCGGCGACTGGACCGTGCACGATCCCGAGACCTCACCACCGCCGCTCGCCCCGCCGACCGCGCCCGTGCTCGCCGTCATCGACCGGCCCGGTGCTCCCGAGTGCGCGTTCGTGATCGGCAAGCGCGCGACCGGCGCCGCGGGTGATCGGATGGCTGCCGAGGTCGCCAGCACGATCCTCGGCGGCGCGTCGGGCTCGCGCCTCGATCGCCGGCTGCGCACCGAGCTTCACCTCACGAGCGGGATCGCCGCGAGCTACTGGCGCGGCGAGCTCGGCGCGAGCTGGTCGATCGCGTTCGCGACGTCCACGGGGGAGGCCGCCCGTGCGCTCCGCGAGGTCCTCGCCCAGCTCGCCGCGCTGCGCGCCACCGATCCGACCGCCGCGGAGCTCGCGGACGCCAAGCACCTCCTCGCCCGCGCGATCCCGACGGCGTTCGAGACCACGGCGGCGACGGCCCGGGCCCTCGAGCGCCTGGTCGTCCAGCGCCGTCCGCTCGCGAGCTACGCCTCGTTTCGCGAGCGCATCGACGCGGTCACCGCGACCGCCGCGCGCAGCGCCACGCGCAGCTGGAGCGATCCGTCGATCGTCGTCGTCGGAGACTGGGCGGTGATCGGGAAACAGCTCGAGCAAGACCTCGCCACGCTCGGGCTGCCGGTGGTGCGGATCTCCCCGTGACCACCGAGCTCCCCTCCGAGCTCCGCGCGCAGCTCCGCCTCGCGATCCCGCTCGCGGCGCAGCAGCTCGGCTTCCAGCTGATGAACACCGTCGACGCGCTCCTGCTCGGGCGCTACGACGACACCGCGCTCGCCGCGGCCGGGGTCGGTGGCAACCTGCTGTTCGTCGTCACCGCGATCGGGCTCGGCATCGTGATGGGCATGGACACGGTCGTGCCGCAGGCGCTCGGCGCCGGGCGCACCGCCGACGCCCGCCGGCTGCTGGGCGCGGGGCTGCGCATCGCGATCCTCGTCGGCCTCGCGGCCACGCTCGTCGTGCTCGCGACCCCGCTCGTGCTCGACGTCGCGGGCGTCGATCGGGGCGTCGCGTTCGACGCCCGCGTGTACGTCGATCTCCGCGCGGTCGGCATCGTGCCGTTCTTGATCTCCGTCGCGCTGCGCAGCTACCTCGCCGCGCACTCGGTCACGCGCCCGCTCGTGATCGCGGTCGTCATCGGCAACGTCGCCAACTTCGGCCTCGACCTCTTGCTGATCTTCGGCGTGGACGCGATCGGCCTCCCGCCGCTCGGCGTGATCGGCGCCGCCACCGCGACGTCGGTCGTCCAGATCGCCACGCTCGCGATCTACTGGCGCGCCGTGCGCACCGTCGACACCTCGCTCGACCTCCCCACACCCCGGCCACCGTCGACCACCGCCGACCTCCGCGCGATCGCCCGCTACGGCTTGCCCGTCGGCGGGCAGCTGTTCGCCGAGGTCGGCGTGTTCGGCGTCGCGACCGTCCTCGCCGCGCGGCTCGGCGAAGTCCCGGCCGCCGCGCACGCGATCGCGCTCAACCTGTCGAGCTTCACGTTCTCGGTCGCCGTCGGCGTCGGCAGCGCGACGAGCGTGCGCGTCGGCCACGCCGTCGGCGCCGGCGATCTCGCGCTCGCGCGCCGCCGAGGCCTGATCGGCCTCGCCGTGGGCGCGGCGGCGATGATGATGTTCGGCGGCGTGTTCGTCGGGCTGGCGACCCCGATCGCGCGCGGGTTCACCCACGACGCCACCACGGTGAGCGCGACGGTCGCGCTGCTCCAGATCGCGGCCGTGTTCCAGCTCTCCGACGGGATCCAGGCCGTCGGCGCGGGCGCCCTCCGCGGCCTGGGCGACACCGGGGCGACGCTGTGGGCGAACCTCGTCGGCCACTACCTGATCGGGTTCCCGATCTCGCTCGGGCTCGGCTTCGCGCTCGCGATGGGCGTCGTCGGGCTGTGGTGGGGACTGTCCGCCGGGCTCACCGCGACCGCGGTGTTCCTCGTCGGCCGGTTCCTGTTCAAAACGCGGATTCGAAGCCCGCGATGAACCGCGGCGTGCCCGCGCTCCGGCCGTCGAGCGGGATCGCGAGATCGAAGCGGAACAGCTCGCGCGAGGTCTGCGGGATCAGCATGCGTACGCCGAAGCCGGCGTCGTGGTGGAGCGGCATGTCGGCGAGCGAGTTCGCCGCACCGCCGAGCTCGTAGAACACCGTCGCGCCGACGCGCAACGCCCACAGCGCGTACGGGACCGAGCGCGCCTCGACCTGCGTGTTGAAGACGCGATCGCCGAGGAACTCGTCGATCACGAATCCGCGAAGGCCGGTCTCCGAGCCGATCGAGTAGAACCGGTTCTGGGTGTCGTGCCACCGCGTCGCGAGCGTGGTGTCGAAGACGATCCGCCCGAGCTTCACCGACGGCGTGGCGAAGCGAAGCTTCCCCGACGCGGTGTTGTCGATGAAGTTCGTGTCCGGATCGACGCCGGCCTGATGACGGATCGCGACGGCGCCCGCCACCCGCACGAAGCCGTCGCGACACCAGCGCGTCGTGTAGCCTGCCGAGCCGCTGACTCGCCAGTGGTTGTAGTCGGCGCCGAGCAGCTTCGCGCCCGAGCCGACGAGGATCGAGTAGTCGACGCCGAACCGCGCATCCTCGCCGAGATCGTAGGTCTGCAGGTTGCGCAGCGTCTTGTAGACGGGCTGAAAGCCCGCGTACTCGACGTAGGGCCCCGACGAGACCTCGGTGCGCGGCAGCACGTTGTGCACGAACGCGGCGCGCTGCGCGTCGGTCCCCACGAACTGGTAGGGCTTCGCGCGCTGGCTGGACGCCCCGTAGCCGATCGTGATCTGCTGCTTGAGCTGCTTGCCCCACTGGCGCGTCGCGTAGGTCGACGCGCTGATCACCTTGCTGTCGTAGACGTACGGCTGGGCCTCGGTCTCGGGCGTCGTGGGATCGTCGTAGGTCCGCAGCTGGGTGCCGCGATAGCTGCGCTCGATCTGGAAGTTATGACTGAACGAGGCGCCGGCGGCCCACTCGGTCGCCAGCGCCCACAGCGTCCGCGCGATCGTGATCGTGCTGTCGTGCCCCTCGCGATCGAGCACGCCGTCCTGCGTGAAGCGATCGCGATTGAAGTGGAGGTTGGCGCGCAGCCGTAGATCGAGGTGCTTGCCGAACAGGTTCTTGTCGATGAACAGCGGGCCCGTCGAGATCTCGCTCTGGTCCATCGACATCGCGGCGGCGAGCACGCTGCGCAGCCCGAGGAAGTTGTTCTCCGACAGCGAGATCGACAACCCGGTCAGCTTCTGGCCTTGCTCGTCCGCGGAGAACGCGTACTTCGTGTTGAGGCGCAGGCTCCACACGTCGCGGGTGACGACGAGGAGGTCGACCTGCCCCTCGGTCTTCGACACCACCGGCACGACCGCGACCACGGAGCTCCACAGCGGGTCGCGCAGGCGCCGGGCGGTCTCCTCGACGCGCGCCTGATCCCACACCTCGCCGGCCGCGATGACGACCTCCTTCGCGATCGCGCGCTCGCGCGTCGTGATGTGGAAGTGGTTGAGGAACTGGAGGACGCGGTTCTTCTCCGCGAACACGGCCTCGTTGGAGATGTGGACCTGGCCGATGACCTTGCCCCACGGCGCCGGCTCGATCTCGTAACCGCGCGCGGCCAGCGTGCGCGCCACGCTCGCGCGCTCGAGCCCGCCGAGCAACGCCATCCAATCGCACGCGGGATCCTGGGCCGCGCACAGCCGCTCGGCAGTCTCGCGCTCCTGCGCGCGCACCAGCTTCGCCTTGGCCAGGGTGCTCGGCACGACCGGCACGACCGGGACGACCGGGCTTGATCGCGGGATGACGGGTGGGGGAACCGGGGTCAACTCCGGGATCAGCGGGATGGGCTCCCGCACCGGATCGCCCTGGGGTAGCGGCTGCGCACGCGCGCCGCCATGAAGGATCGCGACGCCGCATCCGGCGACGACGATCAGAAGTGATCGCACCGCCTCATCTTAGACGCGTGCGACGAGATCATGGGCGCGCGCGGCAGTAAACTGGCCACGTGTTTTGCCCAGTTTGTCGCGCGGAGTACCCGGGCGATTGGAAGGCGTGCCCCAAGGACGCTGCGGTGCTGCTGCGCTCGTCGCAGCTCGGCAAGTACACGATCGAGGGGCTCCTCGGCGTCGGTGGCATGGGGGCGGTCTATCGCGCGTTCAATCCCGACACCCACAGCCGCGTCGCCATCAAGGTGATGAACCCGGCGGTCGCCGGCGCCGACAGCGCGCGCGTGCGGTTCCAGCGGGAGGCCGCCGCGGTCGCGGCCCTCAACACGACGCACGTCGTGAAGGTGTACGACTTCGGGACCGAGGCGGACGGCACGCTCTACCTCGTCATGGAGCTCCTCGACGGGCATCAGCTGCGCGACGAGATCACCGCCCCACCCCAGGCGATGGATCTCGCGCGCGTGCAGATGGTGATGGAGGGCTCGCTGCGCGGCCTCGCCGCCGCGCACAAGGCAGGGATCGTCCATCGCGATCTCAAGCCCGAGAACATCTTCGTGGCCCAGACCGACGACGGCGAGGTGCCCAAGCTCGTCGACTTCGGCATCGCGCGGGTGCGGACCCACGACTCGAACCTCACGCGGACCGGCACGCTCGTCGGGACCGCGTCGTACATGGCCCCCGAGCAGGTCGCCGCCGGCCAGGGCGATATCGGGCCGTGGAGCGACGTCTACGCGATGGGCACGATCCTCTACGAGCTGCTCGCAGGTCAGGCGGCTTTCGGGGGCGACACGCTCACCGACGTACTCGGACGCGTGCTGCGCGCGGAGATCCGACCGCTCGTCGAGCTCCGCCCGGGGCTCCCCGCCGAGACGTACCGCCTGATCGCGCGCTGCATGTCGACCGACATGACCGCGCGACCGCAGGACGCCGATGCCCTGCGCCGCGATCTGATCGCCGCGCGACTCGTCGTCGCTGGGACGCCGATTCCGGTCGCGCGGATCGCGTCCAAGGCGGTTGGATCGAGCTCGGTCGACTTCGCCCACACCGAGGCGTCGAACCTCGAGATCCCGAGGAAGCCGGCACCGAGCGTCGTCGCGTCGTCCGAGCCCAAGAGCTCGAGCACGTCGATGCACACGGCCGACTCGATGCCGAGCCGACCGAAGAAGCGCCCGGTCGTCCCGATCGTGCTCGCCGGGCTGGCCCTGCTCGGCGGGGGCATCGCCGTCGTCGTCGCCACGCGCGATGGAGCACCCCATGCGCCGATCGCCGTGCCCGACGCCGGGCACCACGCCACCGACGCGATCGATGCGAACGTCGCCACGATCGTCGATGCGCAACCGATGCTCGATGCGCAGGTCGCGGCACCAGCCACGATGGTGGCGTTCGCCGCCGGGGCGTACGAGATCGGCGTCAAGGGCGGCAAGCCGCCCGACGAGCTACCGCTCCAGACCATCCAGCTCCACGGGTTTGCGATCGACCTGCACGAGATGACCAAGGCCGAGCTGGCGAGCGCGCTGGGCGCCGACCTCCCTGCCGCGACCGCGACCAAGGCCAAGGCCGACCCCGCGACCGCTCCGGCGCGCTTCGTCGACGCGGCGACCGCCCGCGCGGCCTGCACGGCGCTCGGCAAGCGCCTGCCGACCGAGGCGAAGTGGGAGGCCGCGGCGCGGACCACGCCGCAGGACAGCAAGCGCGCGCGGCTCAACCGGACGAACTCCGACGCCGATCTCGTCGCCCCGTCGGCCGACTGCTCCGAGGCCGGGCTGTGCGACATGCTCGGCAGCGTGCTCGAGTGGACCTCCACCCGCGCCGGGAAGAGCAAGGAGCTGATCGTGCGCGGGGCCTCGTACCGGTTCGACGAGGGCAAGGCCGTGATCTCGATCCACAACCGCCAGGCAGTCGAGCCCGGCTCGACGGACAACGAGCTCGGATTTCGTTGCGTGAAGGACCAGCCATGAGAACGATCATCCTCCTCTGCTTCCTCGTCGCTTCCATCGGGGCCAGCGAGGAAGCCCGAGCCGACATCGGCAAGCAGAAGTGCAAGGACCCGGCGCACTTCGTGTTCAACCCGTCGAGCGGGTGCATCAAGCGGCCGCCGGTGCGCCTCAAGACGCCCGCCGAGAGCTACGTCAACGCGCTCGATGCGCTCGACAACGATCCCAAGCGCTCGGCCTCGCTGTTCGATGCCGCGTGCAACGCGAAGTATGCCCCGGCGTGCCTTCAGCTCGGACGCCTGTACCAGACCGGCCGCGGCCGCGCGGTCCAGAAGGACGCGAAGAAGGCGCTCGCGCTCTACGAGCGTGGATGCGAGCTCGGCGACGGGGCGGCGTGTCAGAAGCGCGGCGACGAGGCGCGCAAGGAAGGCGTGCAACACGAGGCCCGGGCGTGGTTCGTCAAGGGCTGCGACCGGGACGACGGCAACGCGTGCGCCTATCTGGCGCTGATGCTCGACGGTGGCCACGGTGGCGACAAGAACGTCGCCGACGCCAAGCTCAAGTACGACAAGGCGCACAAGTTGATGGAGGCGCTGTGCCCAGGGAACGGCCTCGCCTGCTTCTTGCGCGGCTACTTCCTCGAGAACGGCTACGGCATCAAGGCCGACAGCGGCAAGGCGCTCGACGCGTACCGGCGCGGCTGCAACGACAGCTTCGGCGATGCGTGCTGGAAGGTCGCGAAGATCATCGACCGCACCAAGGGTGATCCCAAGGAGGCCGTCGCGATGTACGAGCGCGCGTGCGAGCTGGAGAACGCCGACGGCTGCTCGCAGGCGGCCGGGCGACTCTCCGACGAGGATCCGAAGGCGACCCACCCCGTCGAGCTCGCCGAGCGCGGCTGCAACCTCGACACGAAGGAGTGGCGTGCTCGCCCAGATGTACCGGCTCGGTCGTGGCAACACGCCGCCTGACCAGGCGAAGGCAACGCAGATCTTCAAGAACACCTGCGACGCCGGCGATCACTTCGTGTGCGTGACGTACGCGCAGCGCCTCAAGGATGGCACCGGCGCTCCCAAGCCCGACCTCGCCGCCGCCGAGACCGTGCTCGACGCCGCGTGCAAGGAGGACGAGGAGACCGCGTGTCTCAGGCTCTCGCAGTGGGTGCACGACGCCAAGACCGACGACGCCCGGGCGTTTCGGCTGGCGTCGCGGGCGTGCACGCTCAACTCGGCGCGCGGCTGCTTCCTCGCCGCGTACATGGTCCGCTACGACCGCCGCGGGCCGGGTGGACTCACCGATCCCGCGAAGAAGTCGACGGAGGCGCTCGCGCTCGCCGAGAGCGGCTGCACGCTCGGCTCGGGAAATGCGTGCACCGAGGCGGGCGAGCTGCTCGAGGAGGCCAAGGATCTCGCCAGGGCGCTCGAGAAGTTCACCGCGGGCTGCGCCGCCACCGAGGATCAGAATGGCAACTCGTGCATCTACCTCACGCGCTACCTGATCCTCGGCACCGCCGGCGCCAAGGACAAGAAGGGTGGCCACAAGGCCGCGATCCGCGCCTGCACGTTCATCCCCGAGCGCTGCGCGTGGGTCCCCGGCACGGCCGAGGACGCCGACGACATCAAGCTCGCGCAGCTCGAGCTCGGCCCGCTGTGCGACCAGGATCAGTTCGCCGCGTGCGTCGCGCTCGGACAGACCCTGGCCAAGGGCACGTTCGAGGACAAGCGCCACGGGCGCGAGGTGTTCGGCGCCGCGTGCCGGAAGAAGCACATGCCCGCGTGCATGCTCGAGGCGGACGCCATCTACAACGGCATCGGCGGCGACGCCGACAAGCCGGCAGGCGAGAAGCTGTTCCGGCGCTACTGCGACGACAAGGATCGCGAGTCGTGCTTTCAGGTCGCGTTCTATCACCGCCAGGACACCGACGCGGACGGCGGCAAGATCACGCTCGAGTACGCCGATCGCGCCTGCACGCTCGATCACGCCGAGGGCTGCAACCTCGCCGGCTTCGTGAACTACACGGCGATGAAGCCGGTGCGCTGGGACATCACCGCGGCGGTCAAGTACTACGCCAAGGCGTGCGAGCTCGGATCGTCGAGCGCGTGCGGCAACATGGGCGAGGTCTATCGCTACGGCCTCGGCGCCTCGATCGATCAGGTCAAGGCGCTGGCCCACTACCAGAAGTCCTGCGACAGCGGCTCGCAGTACGGCTGCGGTGGCCTGGCGCACTACCTCGCCACCGGCGACGGCGGCGCGAAGAAGGACCTCGCGAAGGCCGAGGAGCTGTTCAAGGGCGCGTGCGAGGCGGACACCATCGAGGCGTGCGTCGAGCTCGCGACGCTCCTCGAGAAGGCCCACGGCTCGCCCGGGGAGATCGCACGGTTGCGCCTGCGCGCCCTCCAGCTCGCCGAGGACCAGGGCAAGACGAACCCCGAGTACAAGTACTTCCTCGGCACCTTCCATCGCGACGGCATGGCGACGATGAAGGACCCCGCGAAGGCGCTCGTGCTGTTCGGTGAGGCGTGCGACAGCTTCGATCCGTTCGGGTGCATTGCTGCGGGCAAGCTGCTCGTCGCCAAGGGGACGCCGCCGGATCGCGAGCGTGCCCGCGTGTACTTCCAGCGCGCGTGCGCGGCCGGCGTCGATGATGGCTGCCAGGGCATCAAGGACGCCGAGCTCGGCCCTTCGCCGTCGCCGGCCGTCGTGCAGGCCAAGGGGTGTGGTTGCCACAGCGAGGTCGCCCCGGGTGGTCTCGCGGGTGGCGCCGCCCTGCTCGGCTCGGTGGTCCTCGCGCTACGGCGTCGTCGTCGTCGGTAGCGTCGCCCACGTCACGCGGGGGTTCTTCCCGAGGTCGTACACGAGCGTGACGTCGGCGTAGCCGGCCGCGACGAGCCGCGCGCGCACCGCCTCGGCCTGGTCGTAGCCGTGCTCGAGCACGAGCACCCCGCCGGGTGCCAGGTGCGCCTTCGCGTCGCGCGCGATGCGATCGTAGAACGCGAGGCCATCGGCGCCGCCGTCGAGCGCGAGCACCGGCTCGCGCCGCACCTCCGGGGCCAGCGTCGCGATGATGGTCGACGCGATGTACGGCGGGTTCGACACGATGAGCTCGAACTGCTCGCCCGCGACCGGCGCGAACAGGTCCCCGTGGCGAACGTCCACGCGATCGGCGACCTGGTTGCGCTCGACGTTCTTGCGCGCGATCACCACCGCCGGCTCCGAGACCTCCGTCGCGATCACGGTCGCGGCCGGCAACTCCTTCGCGAGCGCCACGGCGATCGCCCCCGACCCGGTGCACAGATCGAGCACCCGGCACGGCGCGGCGCGATCGGCGCGCCGCGCGCGCGCGACCTCGATGAGGGTCTCGGTGTCGGGCCGCGGCACGAGCACCGACGCATCGACGTGGAAGGGCAGCCCCCAGAACTCCTGCTCGCCGAGCAGG
>JAPLLF010001012.1 GCA_026387715.1 Pseudomonadota bacterium | reverse complement strand
ACGCCGCCGACGATCGCCAGGACAACCAGGATCCAACGCACGCTGCTACTGTATCCCCATGAAGCGCACCCTGATGTTCGGGGCCGTCGTGGTCGTCCTCGCGGTGGTGGTCCTCGTGTGGAAGCTGCGTGGCAGCGACGTTGTTTCGACGACTTCGACGAGCGGTGCGACGGCGGTGCCGGTCGACGACCCCCCCGCGTCGCCCAACCACGTGTCGACGATCCAGACGCCCGATCGGCCCCCGATCACCGGCCGCACGCCGGGGGTCAAGGTCGGCCCGGCCGAGGGGTCGCCGACGATCACGCCCTCGACGGAGTACCAGGTCGGGAACGTGACGGTGCGCGATCACCGCGGGAGCAACCACGCGCCGATGGACATCCCGATCAACCTCGAGCGCCCCGACGGGCGCAAGGTGTCGTCGACCCTGGTCTCCGAGATCTCACAGAAGATGCGCGCGGTGCTCGCCGCGTGCGCCAAGGAGGTTCCCCCGGAGGCCCGCGGGCCCAAGCCCCGGATGGAGGGCGAGATCACCATCGCGATCAAGGACCATCAGGTCACGGTCAGCTCGACGGTCATCCGGCTCACCGACGTGGTGGGGGCGGCCGTCGACCCGACGCAGCAATGCCTGGAGAAGGGCGCGCTGGCGGTCACCCACGTGGCCCCCGACGAGGCCGACGTCGCCAGCTACCAGATCAACCTGTCGTACGCCATCCTGCCCTGAAAAGCCGGAGCGAGTTCAGGTGTCCCGATCGCGAGGGAGCCGCGGCAGGGTGACAGCTGCTGTCACGCTCCGAGGGCCCTGGGCGCCTCCGCCCCGTAGTACAGCTGTCGCATCAGGTTGATGCGTCCGAGCCGCCTATGTATATTCGCGCGCCCCATGAGTCCCGCCCTCGCGCGCGAACGCATGCCGATCGTGATCGTGTTCACGATCGGATCGCTCCTCACGTCGCTCGGTTGCGAACAGCTCGATGGTCGCAACCGCAACCGCGCCGCGAACCGGATGTTCAAGGACTCGAACTTCGCGACCGCCCTCGGTGAATACGAGAAGGCCGTCAAGGCGGTCGACGATCCGATCATCCACTACAACCTCGGCCTCACGTACTCCAAGGTCTATCGAGTCGGGGTCGGCGAGGACAAGCTCGTACGCCTGCAGCGCGAGGGCTCCGAGACCTGCTCGCGGGTTCCAGGGGTGTCGTTCGCCAAGGCGGACGTCTGCACCAAGGAAGGCGACGCCAAGTTCTCCGATTGCACGGATCTGAAGATCCCGGCGGCCGGCGCGGCGCTCAAGGGTAACGCGGCGACGGCGAAGCTCGGGGCGGCCCTCGAGACCCGCGATCTGGCGACCGCCGCGACCGAGCTCACCAAGATCGAGGCGAACCTCGACTGCGACCAGAAGAAGGCGTTCGGCGCCAAGCTCGACGAGGTCCACGCGCTGCTCGCCGGGGCGTGCCCGTCGAGCTACAAGTGCGAGTCGATCAACCTCTGTTCGATCGAGAACAACAAGCTCAACGACCTCGCGACCACGCACTTCCAGTCGTGGCTCAAGGGCAACCCGACCGACGACGACACCAAGAAGTTGGTGACCCAGCTGTGGATCGATTCGGGGCAGTTCCCCAAGGCGATCGCGTTCTGGGAAGAGGCTCTCAAGGCCAAGCCGGACAGCCCCGACATCATCGGCGTGCTCGCCGGCATCAACCTCAAGGCGGGCGACTGGCGCAAGTCGATCGACTGGTTCCAGAAGGTCGCTGGTCTCGCCAAGGATAACGCGAACAAGATCGCGGCCTTCCAGTTCATCGGCAACGTGGCGTGGGGCAAGCTGTCGTCCAAGTCGCTCACCCCGGCCCAGACCATCGAGCTCGCCGACCTCGGCATCGGCGCGCTCGGTCATGTCATCGAGATCGAGCCGAAAAGCCCGAAGGCTTTCGGTCTGATGGGCTCGATCTTCAACTTCCGCGCGATGGCCCATGGCAGCTCGATCGCGTGGAACATCGATCGTGCGACCGCACGAGACCTTCAGCTCAATTCGTGCGTCTTGAACGATGAGGCGAAGAAGGCCAACTGTCCGTGCAAGGTGCTCCAGGTCGGGTGTCCTCCACCTCCCCCGGCGCCCGTTGTACCTCCCCCGGTGAAAGAGGTTCCTGTGACGCCGACTCCGACGGAGGCTCCCCCGCCGCCGCCCCAGCCGACGACACCGACGCCCCCGACCCCGGTCATCCCCGAAAAGAAGCCTTGCTGATCGCCTCAGAAAGTGACGCAAGCAACCATGGACGCTGACGAAGACCAAGAAGACGCGACGACGCCGTATCGCAAGCCCGATCACGGCCCGATCCCGTCGCCCCTGAAGAACTCGATGTTCGGGAACTTCGCCGCGGCGAAGTCCCGGAAGGCACCGAAGTGGGCCGGCCCGCTGCTCTCGGGCGTCGTGGTGTTCCACATCGGCGTGTTCATGTGGATGTGGATCAGCTCGATCTGGGAGATCGAGATGCTCGAGAAGCCCAAGAGCACGGTCGATCTCGCGGTCGCGCCGCCGCCGCCACCGCCGCCGCCACCGCCACCGGGTGGCGCCAAGCCCAAGGAAGCCGTCTTCACCCCGAAGAAGATGAAGGTGAAGGACATCGTCCAGCCGGTGAAGATCGAGAAGCAGGACGTCAAGGCGGTCGAGGACGTCGGCGATCCCAACGGCGTCGAGGGTGGCGAGATCGGTGGCGAGGCCGGTGGTGTCGTCGGTGGCACCATCGGTGGCGTCGCGGGTGGTCCACCGCCGCCGCCGCCGCCGCCGCCCCCGCCGCCAGCGCCGCCGCAGAACGTCGCGCCGCAGATGCTCGAAGGCTCCCGCGTGTCGGGCGACAAGAACATCGTCCCCGACGACGTGACCAAGACGGAGATCATGCGGTCCGGCAAGGACAAGCTGATCGGCTCGTTCAAGCTGTGCCTCGGGCTCGATGGTGGCATCGCCAGCATCAACATGCTCAAGAGCACGGGGTTCCCGGCGTACGACGGCAAGATCACGCAGAAGATGCGCGGCGAGTGGAAGTACCGACCCTACGTGGTGAACGGCAAGGCAGTGCCCGTGTGCACGGCCGTCACGTTCATCTATTCGCAGAAGTAGCGATAGACCGAGACCGAGACAGAGAAGAAAGGGATACGCGCCATGGGACTCGACCTAACTGAGCTCTGGGAGAACATGTCCATCATCGTGAAGATCATCACGGTGATGATGATCGGCATGTCGGTGTTCATGTTCTACATCATCACGGAGCGTCTCCTGACGTTCCGCGCCGCGTCGAACCAGAGCATTCGCTACGTCCAGGCGCTGGGCGAGCACCTGCGCAACCACAAGGTGACCGAGGCGCTCGCGAACGCGCGCCAGATGTCGAAGAGCCCGGTCGCCAAGGTCATGGAGCAGGGCCTCGCGGCGATGCTCCAGGGTCGTGAAGCGCTCCGCACCGAAGGGCCCGACGACGTCGGTGACTTCGATCTCGTCGACTCGGTCAATCGCGCGCTCGAGCGCGTCAAGGAGCGCGAGACCTCGAACCTGCGCAAGGGGCTCCCGTACCTCGGCACCGTCGCCTCGGCGACGCCGTTCATCGGGCTGCTCGGGACCGTCATCGGTATTCTCGGGACGTTCCAGCTGCTCAAGGGCGGCACGGTGACCATCACGACGATCGGCCCGAAGATCTCCGAAGCGCTCGTGTCGACGGCGCTCGGCCTCGCGGTCGCGATCATCGCGGCGATGGCGTTCAACTTCTTCACGGCGCGCGTCGAGCAGTACGTGATCGACATGAACGACGTGTCGAGCGAGTTCATCGACTACGTGCTGCGCGAGGGTCGGAGCTAGCTCGTGTCTGGTGGGGGTAAGAAGCACCGTCGCTGGCGCCTGTCGGGACACAAGAAGGTCCTCGAGGGCGTTCGCACGGACATCAACGTGACGCCGCTGGTCGACGTCATGCTGGTGTTGCTCATCATCTTCATGTTGATGACGCTGCTGATGGGACGTGGTCAGGACGTCAACCTGCCCACCGCGTCGAACTTCTCGTCGGAGAAGGACAAGTCCCAGCCCGTGGTGTCGATCGATCTCAACGGCGACCTGTTCGTCGAGAAGAACCGGATCGGCCCCGTCGGTCCGCAGACGCTCAAGGAGATGAACGAGCAGGTGCAGGCCGCCTGGAAGGCGCCGAAGAACCCGGAAGGCGTCGGTCGCATCTATCTCAAGGCGGACTCGAAGCTCGACTACGCGAAGGTCTATCCGGTCGTCGAGTACATGAACAAAGAGATGGCGATGCAGCAGATCGACCTCGCCATCACGAAAGCGTCGAAGGAGTAGCCGCCATGGGAATGTCAGGTGGTGGCCACAAGGGCGGCGTCCAGAGCGAGATCAACGTCACGCCGCTGATCGACGTGTTGCTCGTGCTCCTCATCATCTTCCTCGTCGTCATGCCCGTCATGATGAAGATGGAGACGCTGCAGGTGCCGCGCAAGATCGACGATCAGAACGAGATGCCGGATCCGAACTCGTCGATGCTCGTCGTCAAGGTGCTCAAGGGCGACCAGCAGATGGTGTTCATCGAGAACGAGAAGGAGACGCCGATCGCGGCGTCGGACTTGCTTCGCACGCTGCGCCCCAAGCTCGAGGCGATCGGCGCGCGCGGCGGGACCGAGAAGGTCGTGTTCGTCGACTTCGAGGACGAGGTCTCCTGGGGCACGGTGATCACGACGATGGACTCGATCCGGTCGCTCGCGGCCGACCTCGAGAACCACGACGAGATCAAGGTCGCGCTCAAGATCAAGGAAGCCAAGGACAAGCTCACGCAGTAGCGCGATCCCGCTGCTCGCGACCGAACGCCCCGCCATGTCGGGGCGTTCGTCGTTTCGGGTGAGATCCCTGGCTACTCGATCAGCCACTGCCGTGCGTCGGCAGCACCCACTGTCGCACGCCCCCCGCACGCCCCGCGAGTCGTCGCATCCTCGACGAAGATCGGCGTCGCCACCGGCCATCGAACGCTGCGAGGGAAGATCGCGACCACCCGATATCGCCCAGGTGCGACACCTGCTGTCGCAAAACTTGCTCGAAACCGGACGCGCTGACAAAGCCCGTGATCGAGATGGTGTTTCGGGCTCACTTCCGACGGTGGTAGACCCTTGACAGGTTTGTTGTCGAATGAGTACATGCGGTCGATTTTTCGAATTCTGGACCGTTGCTCCAAGGGGAATTTCACGATGAAGACGGTTGCTTACCTAGCTTGTGTCGCACTGGTCGCGGTCGCGTCATGCACCGATACCAACAGCGCGACGAATCTGAACCCCGCAGGTCCGCCGATGATTCGGCAGATTCGGTTGAAGGACAACTTCAACGACGTCAACGGCACCGCGCGCGAGGAGAAGATCTTCGCGTTCGGCACGCACCCGTCGGCGCTCGACGCCAACGGTCAGCCGGACATGGATCAGCAGCACACCGCGCTGTCCGCGAGCGCGCTGTCGAACAGCCTGCGCATCATCGTGGACGAGCTCCTGATCGGCAATAACCTCGAGGAGATCGAGTGCCGCGCGCTCGTCGATGACGACGTGTTCGACCGCGTGCCGCTGGGCGCGACGCCCGCCGACATCGCCCGCTGCGCCGCGCCGCGCGACGTGCTGCCCAACACCTGCCTCGGCGAGAACACCGTCTGCATCTGCCATCGCGCGGGTGGCTGCTCGGTCAACGGCACGATGATCGCCGAGAACGGCCCGGTCGGCGTGCTCGACGCCGACGAGGACGGCGCCGCGGACAACACCCGCTTCATCCGCGACTCGGTCGGCATCACCTGCGGCGGCACCAACGTGCCGATCGACCTCGATCTTTCGTACTACACGCCGTCGGGCAACCAGAACGTGCCCGCGATGGGCGGCTTCGACGTCCTCGGCCCGGCCATCGTGCTGACCCCGGCGGGCGCGCTCCGCACCAACTCGATGTGCGAGCTCAAGTTCTCGCCGACGATCGTCGACAAGGAGGACCACATGGTGTGCGCGCCGCCCAACGGCGACGTCACCAAGGATTGCGTCGAGGGTGACGTCAGCGCCTTCAAGTTCACGGTCCAGCCGCTCGTGCTCACCCCGCAGATCGCGGATGGCTCGACCGGCGTGCCGCGCACCGACCCGCTCGTCATCACGGCGAACGTGCCGCTCGCCACCGACACCGTGACGAAGATCCAGGTCACCGAGAACGGCGTCGCCTTCCCGGCCGCGTCGTTCACCGCGACGCTGGCGAACATGGATCGCGCCGTCCTCATCGCTGCGACCGCCGGCACCGGCTTCGCGGCGAACAAGACCTACGTGGTCACGTTCCCCGTCACCGTCACGGACGCCGCCGGTTCACCCCTGACGTCGCCGTTCACGCTCACGTTCACCACCGGCGCCCTCTAACCCGGCCATCAGGGACTCCCTTATGAAGACCAAGAATCTACTGATCGGCGCGGCGCTCGGCCTCGGCTCGCTCCTCGGACACTCGCTGCTCGCGCCGAACGTCGCCCGCGCGCAGTCCAACACCACCGGCGCCATCCAGGGCACCGTCATCGACAGCAAGACTGGCGAGGTCGTCGCCGGTGTCACGGTGATCGCGACGTCGGCCTCGATGCAGGGCACGCAGACGGCGATCACCGACGAGAAGGGGCAGTACAAGATCAACAACCTGCCGCCCGGCGACTACCTCGTCACCTTCTACTACGCGGACATCACGCTCGAGCGTGGCGGCATCCGCGTCGGCATCGAGAAGGTCACGCCGGTCTACCAGAAGCTGAACCAGGAATCGGCCAAGGGCGAGGTCGTCAAGATCGTCGACTCCGCACCGACGATCGATCCGACGTCGACGTCGCAGGGCATCACGATCGACAAGAACTACATGCGGAACATCCCGGTCCCGGGCCGCACGTTCGAGGCGACGCTCGGCGCCGCCGCCGGCTCGCAGGGCGATGGCCTCGGCATCTCGTTCTCCGGATCGTCCTCCCTCGAGAACCAGTACTTCGTCGACGGCGTCAACACGACGGGCCTGACCTACGGCACCGTCGGTTCGCCGGTCATCAACGACTTCATCGAGGAGATCGAGGTCATCACCGGCGGTTACAACGCCGAGTACGGTCGCGCGACGGGTGGCGTCGTCAACGTCGTCACCAAGAGCGGCTCGAACGAGTTCAAGGGCTCCGTGTTCGGGACGTACCAGCCGGGCTTCCTCACCCGCGGCGTCAACACCGCGCCGGTCAACGCGTCGTCGATCGACTTCAACGTCGACACCGCCTACAACGCCGACTTCGGCTTCGAGCTCGGCGGTCCGATCATCAAGGACAAGCTGTGGTTCTTCGTCGGCTTCGCGCCGCAGTTCCGCAAGACGGACTACACGCGCATCACCAAGCGGGAGACCGACTGCCGCAAGGTCGACGACGCCGGCAACCTGACCGCCTGCGATCCGAACCTCGAGACCGCATCCAAGCCGGGCTTCGCGGACGGTTCGCCGGACATCGATCCGGCGACCGGCTTCTACATCACCGATCCGCTGTGTGGTGATGGCGCCGCCATCGACCCCAACACCGGCGAGGCCCCGCCGTGCGAGGTGCGCACGTCGAGCTCGCGCGCGTTCAACATGATCGGGAAGCTCAACTACGCGCTCAACCCGGAGAACCAGGGGCAGCTGACCTTCCAGGGGCTCCCGGGTAGCTCGGGATCGCCCGGCATCCTCGGCTTGCCGTCGACGGGCTTCGAGCAGTCGGTCCTCACGACCGACCTCTCGGGCAAGTGGACGTCGAAGTTCAACGACAACAAGACCGAGGTCGAGGCCGTGCTCGGCTGGCACCGCGACAAGGTCACCGTCGACGGCAACGACCCGTCGGTCGCCGACGAGCCGCGCCAGATCCTCCAGAACGGCAACCTCGGCACGTACGCCAAGGGCTTCGGCCAGGAGACCCCGGAGACCACCGCGGGTTGCACCGACGGCGTGCCGGGCAGCGCGGACTACTACCCCAACATCGTGAACTGCCCGATGTCGTCGCGGTCGTACGTCATCGGTGGGCCCGGCAGCATCACGCGCGACGTCGAGGAGCGTCGCTCGGCCAAGCTCAGCGTCACCCAGCGCCTCAAGGCGGCGGGTAGCCACGAGATCAAGGCCGGCATCGACGCGGAGACCAACCTCTCCGACAAGTCGCGGCTGTTCTCCGGCGGTCGCTTCCTCCAGAACGTCCTCGGCAGCACCGTCCGCAGCACCCGCTGGGTGCAGCTCGGCAACGACGACAACCCGAACCTGCCGGCGCGCTTCGACGAGGTGTGCCACACCCCGGATCCGAACAGCCCGACCGGTGACAGCAAGAACATCAAGTGCGACTTCCTCGGCGGCAAGGTCGGCGACGAGGGCACGCAGGTCACTGGCAACACGTTCAACTGGTCGGTCTACCTCCGCGATTCGTGGCAGATCCAGCCGAACCTGACGCTCAACGTCGGCCTGCGCTACGAGGAGCAGCGCCTCCGCTACGCGAGCTTCCTGCAGAACACCGTCGACCCGCTCACGAGCGAGCAGCTCGGCAAGAACGCGATGACGATGACCGGCATGCTCGCCCCGCGCCTCGGCATCCTCTACGACTGGACGAAGGAAGGCCGCTCGAAGATCTACACGCACTGGGGTCGTTTCTACGAGTCCATCCCGATGGACATCAACGACCGCTCGTTCGGCGGCGAGGTGACCTACTCGCAGGACTTCAGCCCGGGCACGCAGTGCGGCATGACCGATGACCGCATCGGCGGTCCGAACGGCGTGAACTGTCCGAACACGTCGCAGGGCATGACGGGGAGCAACGAGCAGCTGATCGGCGCGAGCGGCGTGCTCGTCGCACCGGGCATCAAGTCGCAGTACATGGACGAGATCATCGCGGGCTTCGAGTACGAGATCCTCGACGATCTGAAGATCGGCGTGTCGTACCAGAACCGCCGCCTCGGTCGCGTGATCGAGGACGTGTCGACCGACGGCGCGCAGACCTACATCATCGCGAACCCCGGTGAGTGGTCGAAGGACGAGGAGAACAAGCTCCGGGCCCGCATCGACCGCACCGACGACATGAAGGAGAAGAACCGCCTCAAGAACCAGCTGAACCTCTACAAGGGCATCCGCGTGTTCGACAAGCCGTCGCGCGATTACAACGCCTTGCAGTTCACGCTGACCCGCCGGTTCTCCAAGGCGCTCTACGTTCAGGCCTCGTACACCTACTCGCGCACGACGGGTAACTACCCGGGCCTCATCTCGTACGACAACGGCCAGGTCGACCCGAACATCTCGTCGCAGTACGACCTCATCGAGCTGCTCTCGAACCGCGAGGGACCGCTGCCGCAGGATCGCCCGCACTACATCAAGCTCGACGGCTACTACACGTTCGACCTCAAGAAGGCCGGCGAGCTCACCACGGGCATCCGCCTCCGCGCGCTGTCCGGTATCCCGGAGCAGGCGCTCGGTGGTCACTACCTCTACGGCGCGGACGAGTCGTTCCTCCTGCCGCGTGGCCAGCTCGGCCGCACGGACTTCGACCACGGTCTCGACGTCCACGTCGGCTACAAGCGCCACCTCAACAAGACGATGGATCTCGAGGTCTACGCGGACGTCGCGAACATCTACAACCGCCAGGGCACGGCGTACGTCGACGACACCTACGCGCCGTACTACACGCGCGACGGCGTCCAGCAGAACGCCAACCCGATCTCGGGTGGCACGTACGAGGACCTCATCTGGCTCAAGCAGTTCGACAGCCGTGGTGGCGAGACGGGGACGCCGATCGGCCGTAACCCCAACTTCCACAACACGACCGGTCGCTACGGCCCGACGAACGTTCGCCTCGGCGTCCGCCTGACGTTCTAGTCCGGCGCTTCTCACACGCTGCCAGACGCCCGCCTCGCGCGGGCGTTTTCGCGTCCGGAGGTCGGTGTCAGGGTGGCATGCTAGCTACCCGAGGTGGACGTTCCGCTCAACCCCGAGCAGCGCGCCGCCGTCGACCACGGCGACGGGCCGCTGATGGTGCTCGCCGGTGCCGGCACCGGCAAGACGCGCGTCCTCGTGCAGCGGATCGCGCGGCTGGTCGAGACCGGCACGCCGCCGTGGGAGATCCTCGCGGTCACGTTCACGAACAAGGCCGCGGGTGAGATGCGCGCCCGGCTCCGCGAGCTCCTCGGCGAGGCCGCGAACGCGATGTGGATCGGCACGTTCCACTCGACCTGCGCGCGGCTCCTGCGACGGTACGGCGAGGCGGTCGGGCTGACGCGCAGCTTCGTGATCTTCGACGACGACGATCAGGTCAAGCTGATCGCGAAGCTGCTCAAGGAGACCGGCACCGACGAGCAGGTGACCGCGCGGACGATCCTGTCGCGGATCGATCGCGCGAAGAATCGCGGCGACGATCCGCGCAAGCGCATCGACGGGTTCGGCAGCCCCTACGACGACATCATCGATCGCGTCTTTCCGCTCTACCAGGCGCAGCTCGCGAAGGAGAACGCGGTCGACTTCAACGACCTGCTGCTCAAGGTCCTCGACCTGTTCACCCACGAGCAGAGCGCCAGGGCGCTCCGCGTCCGGTTCCGGCACGTCCTCGTCGACGAGTTCCAGGACACCAACCTCGTGCAGTACAGCCTCGTCACCAAGTTCTCGGCGGCGACGCGCAACCTGACGGTGGTGGGCGACGACGATCAGTCGATCTACGCGTGGCGCGGAGCGGAGCCACGGAACCTGCTCGACTTCGACCGCGACTTCCCCGACGCGAAGGTCATCAAGCTCGAGCAGAACTACCGCTCGACGCAGACGATCCTCGACGCCGCCAATGGCGTCATCCGCAAGAACCGCGATCGCCACGAGAAGTCGCTGTGGACCGACCGCGGCGGCGGCGAGCTGATCGAGACCTACACCGCGGGCGACGAGCGCGGCGAGGCGTACCACGTCGCGTACGCGATCCGCCGGCTGCTCGACGAAGGGCCGGCCTCGCCGGGCGAGATCGCGATCCTGTACCGCACCAACGCGCAGTCGCGCGTGCTCGAGGAACACCTGCGTGCGGCGCGGATCCCGGCGAAGGTGGTCGGCGCGGTGTCGTTCTTCGAGCGCAAGGAGGTCAAGGACATCATCGCGTACCTCCGGCTGCTCAACAACGCGGCGGCGGACTCGGCGTTCGAGCGCGTCGTCAACGTGCCGACGCGCGGGCTCGGCGATGCGACGGTCGAGCGGCTCCGCGCGGCGGCGCGCGCGAGCGGCTCGGGGCTGTTCGAGGCGGCGCGGCTCGCCGCGCGCGGCGACGTCTCGGGCATCGGCACGGCGCCGCGGCGCAAGCTGCTCGGCTTCGTCGAGCTCGTCGAGGGCCTGCGCGACGTGATCGCCCAGGGCGCGTCGGTCGCCGAGACGATCATCCAGATCGTCGATCGCAGCGGGCTGCGCGCGAAGCTCGAGGCCGACGACAACACCGAGGCGCGCGATCGCCTCGAGAACCTCGCCGAGCTGGTGACGCTCGCGTCCGACTTCGACGACGCGATCGCCGAGTTCCCGCCGGACCCCGAGGGCGAGGTCGAAGGCGAGCCCGCGCCCTCCCTCGGGGCCGCGCCCGACGAGGCGAGCGAGCGGCCGGCGGCCGGGATCGAGGGCTTCCTCGAGCGGATCGCGCTGTCGCACGCGAGCGACGAGAGCGCCTCGACCGCGCCGCCGGGCGAGTCGGTCGTGCTCATGACGATCCACATCGCCAAGGGGCTCGAGTGGCCGATCGTGTTCATCACGGGGCTCGAGGACGGCCTGTTTCCATCGCTCCGCGAGCGCGAAGGCCAGAGCGAGGACGCCCAGATCGAGGAGGAGCGTCGGCTCGCGTACGTCGCGATCACGCGCGCGCGGCACCGGCTGTTCCTCAGCCACGCGCGCACCCGGCGCGTGTGGGGTGAGATCCGCATGCAGGAGGCGTCGCGCTTCCTGTTCGATCTGCCGCCCGACTGCGTCGCCGTCGGCCGTCGCTCGGGGACCACCACGCCGCCGCGGAGCCAGCCCGGGTCGTGGGCGCGCGGCTCGGCGGTGCGCGGGCCGGGGCCGGCGAGGCCGTCGGGCACGACGCCGTCGGGCCTGACGCCGCCGGGGATCGCGCCGCGCCGCAAGCGCGACGAGTTCGATCAGCGCGCGCCCGACGACGACCTGCCGGTGTACCGGGTCGACGACGACGTGCCGCGCACCGCGACCTTTCGCAGCGGAGACCCGGTGAGCCACGAGCTCCACGGCTTCGGCAAGGTGATCGCGGTGTCCGGCAGCGGCACCGACACGAAGGTGATCGTCGAGTTCCCGACGGTGGGGCGCAAGACGATCTACGCCAAGTACCTCGCCGCCGAGTCGAACTGACGACGTTCTGGGTGCCTGACCAGAGGCCACGAAGGTCTCGCGAAGTGGCCGGTCGAGTTGACGTTGTCCTCGTCCTTGACCTTGCCCCCGACGTTGACGCCTTGGACGGCGACGTCGAGGTCGACCCCATCGTCGACCTTGCACGTTGCCGCGTCGGGTCGACGACAACGACCGGCGAGCCTGGGGGCAACCTCTACGTCGGCCGTTCAAAGGGTCAAGGGCGGGGTCGACGTCAAACGCGTCAACCTCAACGTCAACCGTCTCCCTCCAACCGTTTTTTTGTTCGATCGACCCGTCTTGTCTACTCGGGCATCTTCTCGGTGACGATGGGGACGACGATCGAGGCGCGGGTGCGCCACACGACGACGTTGTTCGGCTTGTTGATGGGCGTCGCGGCGACGATCCACGGCAGCGACTGGTGGTCGACGTCGCGCCCGGCCCACGTCAGCACGACATCGCCCGTGCGCAGCCCCGCGCGCGCGGCCGGCGAGCCCGCCTTGACCTCGGTGACGAGGGCGCCGGTCGGCTTCGGCAACCCGAGCGACTGCGCGAGCTCCGCGGTGACCGGCTTGACGAGGACGCCGAGCCACCCACGCGTGACCTGACCGTCGTCGCGGAGCGCGTCGATCACCTCGCGCACGCGATCGATGGGGATCGCGAACGAGATCTCGCCGACGCGATCGCCGGTCGCCACCGCCACGCCGACGACCTGCCCGGCGGTGTCGAGCACGGGCCCGCCGGAGTTGCCGCGGTGGATGCGCGCGTCGGTCTGCAGGAACGTGCGGAAGCCCATCGCGCGGCCGGGCACCAGCGAGCCCGCGGCCTCGCGGCCGGTCGCCGACACCGCTTCGAGGCGGACAGCCACCGACCGGGCATATGAGCGGGGCACGCGGACCGTGTCCAGGGTGCCACCGGTGATCCACTGTCCGTCGGTCCGCACGATGCCGCCTGAGGCCTGGAGATCGGCGAGCATCTCCTCGATCAGCAACGGGTAGCCCGACGAGTAGCGCCGGACGAGCTCCTCGACCTCGGGCGGCGTGTCTCCGTCCAGGCAGGCGCCGAGCATGGCCCGCACCGCGTCGTCCCCGA
>JAPLLF010000818.1 GCA_026387715.1 Pseudomonadota bacterium | reverse complement strand
ACTCCCACGCGCGAGGAACGAGCCCGAGCGAGAGGTCCGACTCCCAGACGACCGCGCCAGAGGGGATGGCGATGACGCGCGTTTGGGCGAGCAATTGCCCGATGACGCGGACCGCCACGGCGATGCTGTCCCCGCGGGGCGACGCATAGATCGACCACCCCGGGCGTGGATCGGCGCCGGCGGAGGTGGAGAGGACGCGCGAGGCGCCCGTTTGCGGGTCGACCAGCACGATGCGGTGCGGATCGTCGAAGCCGATGCCTCGCCGGCCGGCGGGCGGGAGCACCTGCACCATCGCGACGGCAGCTCCCACGTCAGCGATTCCCGCACAGAAACCCTCCAATTCGGTCACGGCCACCGTGGGTGCGCCCGGCGCGTCCACGCGGCGGAGGAGGGTCCGATCATCGCCCCACACTCCTGCGCAGAAGCTCTCCCCGACCATGCAAGCCTCGATGGGCCGGTGCGGGGCTTGCCAGATGCGCGTGAGCTCCGGAACGAGCGGGCGCCCGCGCCGTCGGGCGGCTGGGGGGCCGTCGCGGAGAATCGGTGCGAGGAAAGGGAGAAGCCGCTCCCGATCGAGCGGGGAGGGCAAGCTCATCGTTGCGCGCTCGCCGTCGCCGGAGATCCTGATGGCGATACCCAGGTTCTCGCCGATCGCGAAGGACATGCTCCCGTCCGGCTCGGACGCGGAGAGAGCCACCACTTCGCCGGGGATCCCCGGTTCGGCCGGCGGGGGTGGCAGCGGGAGGCCGAGCCAGGCCGCGGTGGCGGCGAGGAATCGTGCTCCGGACTCTCGATCCACAGCTTCAAACCTAAGGATTGAATCCTTGCCGCTGAACCAGACTTCGCCACCGCCGAATCGAACCCGAATCCGCCCCGGCTCACGCAGCACGTGAACACTCGCAGGTTCGGGCGCGATAGGCACGTCGGCCCGCCGGAAGTACAACGAGCGAGCGGGCGCGGGGAGCGGGTGGTGCGGAAGGAGGTGTTCGAAAGCCGCGGTGTTGTCGAACAGCGCCGCGGCGGGGCCGCCGAGGCTCGCGAGGGTGTGGAGCCAAGCCGCTTCCGCGTGCTTGGGAAGCTCGAGGGGCGCGTGGATCAGCGAGAAGTGCGGTGTGGCCTCCTCGATCGTTCGCGGCATCCGTTTCCGGTATTGAGCGGGATCGTCGAGGCAGAACCCCGACACGGCCGAGTCGCCGGCGGCGCTGGCTTCGAGCAGGAGGAGCGCCACGCTGTCGTAACAATTGAGCTGGAACGCCTCGGTGGCCAACGCGCGGCTGAGGGCGGCGATGCGAGGCGGCCCCGCGACGCTGGGCTCGCACAGGAGCTCGAGCGGTGCGGTCTGGAGGACGCACCAGCCGGGGGCGCCGGGCGCGAGGGCTACCGCCCAGAGCTCGCTGCCCGTGCCGCTGGCCTGACGCATACGATCCAGCGGCGGTACGGCGCGCGGCGGCGGCGCGGGGATCGCGATCCAGCCCTCGTGCTTCTGGCTCTGGATATAGGACAAGCCGGCGTCGCGCTGGGCGTCGAGCGAGTTGAACTCAAGCTCCAGGCCTTCCTCGCTGCTCTTACGGCAATAGACCGCACAGCGTACTTTCTTCTGCGCAGGGGTGCTCATTGCCGCTTCTCCTT
>JAPLLF010000847.1 GCA_026387715.1 Pseudomonadota bacterium | reverse complement strand
GCTCGAGACCCTCGACCTCAACAACTGCCGGCAGGTCACGACGCGCGGCGTGGTCGAGCTCGCGCGCGCGCTGCCCGCGTTGCGCACGCTGGCCCTGGGTCAAATGCACAACCAGACCGGCATCGATTCGCTCGTCGGTCTGGAGCATCACCCCTCGCTCGCGAGGCTCGAGCTCGCGAACACGAAGATCGGTCCCTCGGATCTCGCGATCGCGGCGACGCTCTCGAACCTGCAATCGCTCGGGCTGATGCGGACGCGGATCCGCGACGCCGATCTCGCAGCGCTGCTCCCGCTGGCGCCGACGCTGCGCCACCTCGACGTCAACCTGTGCGGGATCTCGAAGATCGACGTCCTGCGCCAGTTCCACGCGCTCGAGTCGCTCGACCTCCTCAACTCGCTCATCGACAAGGCGTCGTTCGCGGAGCTGCGCCGCGCGCTTCCCGACTGCAAGATCGCTGGTGAGGGATGGGAGCCCGACGAGTACCCACCCTCGGATCCGTTCGAGAAGTAGCGCGGGCGACGGTCGATCAGATCATCGCGGCCACGATGGCGTCGAGTCGCGCACGATGCGCCTTGGTCGGGGCGGTCAGGGTGGGATCGATGGTCACGGAGGTCAACAGTCCCTTCGGCGTCCCGGCGAGCGCCGCGAGCAGCTTGTCGAACTGACTTCGCACGTCTTGCTTTGGAGGCACGAAGCCGACGACCGCCCGGGTGAATCGCCCGCGGTCATCCCGGCTGACGTCGATCCTCGGGCCCGCGGTCGAGCCGAGCGTGCCGACCTCTAGGTTGGCGGGAGCATCCGCGAGCATCGTGAGGAGCTCGGTGAGCGAGACGACCGATTCCGCGTCGTACGCTCCGAGGCGTCGCGTGATCCGGATCCGGCGGAGCCGACGCGCGAGCGCGCCCCCGAGGATCCACGCGAGCGCGGTCGGCGCGTGACGGTAGCCGCTGATCGTCAGCTCCTCGAGCGCGGGCAGGCCAGGGGCGACGAGGAGCGCGGCGCGCTCGGCGGTGGACGTGCGTTCGCCCTCGGGGCCGAAATAGCAAACCCCGGTCAAGGCGAGCGCGGGTGCGGCATTGGCGACGGCCACGAGCGCATCGGCGCCGGTCATGCTCACGCGCGTGATCGTCGGCCACCGTCGTAGCAGCGCGAGGTCCGGCTTCCACCCGCCGAAGTCGACGAAGCGCACCGTGCTCCATTGGGGTGCGTCGATCACCTTCGAGAGGTCGTCCGTCCCGCACTCGACCTCGCCACCGACGAGCACCCCATCCTCGAAGACCGCCTTCGCCGGATCGAGGATCTTCGCGACCCCGCCCATCCACTGCTTGCGATGCGCGACCAGCAGCGCTTGCTCGCGGCTCCGTTCGGCGGGCGTCAGCGCGCGGGTGCGCTTGAGCTGCTGCAGGATCACGAACTCGCCACGAGGTCCGCCCTCCTCGAGTAATCGATCCGTCGCCACCATGCGGGCCTCCGGGTCGCGCGCGGCGGCGACGAAGCTCGCCTCGCCCGTCGTGGGCCCGGCGGCGATCGCCGCGACGCGAGCGAGCACGTCACGCGCGGCTCGATCGAGCGGCGTGACGCGGTACTTGCCGACCGCGACCTCGAGCGCGTCGAGCTTGCGAGCCCGCCATGCATGATCCTCGGCATCGGGGGCGGCGAACGCGCGCAGGGGACCCATCACCCCACCATCACCGTGGCGCGCGAGGGCCTTGAAGATCGCCGTGCCGACGGGGGTGTTCGGAAGCCAGTCGCCCGATTCGTCGACGTACTCGACCAGCCGGGCGGCGATCCGGGGGTCCGCTTCGTACACGTCGAGGGCTTCGAGCCGCGCGCGGATGTGCGCCGGTGGTCCGTCGAACAGGTCGCGGAGCAGCATCGCGAGATCGACGAGGTCGCCGCGCTTGGCACGGGTGAGCCAGGCCTGATGCATCTGCTTGGGCCCGGTCGCCTCGAGCGGCGCGATCGAAGGCTCGAGCGCGCGCGTCAGGTGGGCGATCATGGCCGCGAGCGCGGGCTCGCGGTTGCCACGCCAGGCGACGAGCAACGCCTCGAGGGCCTTGGCATGATCGCGTGACAGGAGGGCTTCGTGGACCCTCGCGAGGTCGGTCATGCGCCGAAGGTACCGCGTCACGACCGACCAGGTTCACCCACCCTCTGACCGGTTCAGGTCTGTCCCGGACCAGAGGGCTGCGCCATCGGTCGTGGTACACGCTTTCGATGACAAGTGTTCTCGTGGTTGGCGCGAGTGGCCGGATGGGCTCCAAGATCGTTCACGAGTTGCTCGCGCTCGGCGCGACCGTGCGCGTGACGCATCGAGCCAGCTCGAACGCGGACCAGGTCGCCAGGCTCGCGGCCGCCGGCGCCGAGCTCGTGATCGCGGATCTCGCCGACGAGCCATCACTCGCGCGCGCCTGCAAAGGCATCGACGTCGTCGTGAGCTCCGTGCAGGGCCTGCGCGAGACCATCGTCGACGGACAGCTGCGGCTCTTGCGGGCGGCCGAGGAGGGCGGCGTCGCACGCATGCTGCCGTCCGACTACGCCCTCGATTTCTTCAAGACTCAAGAGGGCGGCAATCGAAACCTCGATCTGCGCCGCGAGTTCAACCACGCGCTCGATGCGTCGCGCGTGCGTGGCACCTCCCTCCTGTGCGGCGCGTTCATGGATCTGGTCGCGATGGGGGCGATCGGGCCCGACGTGAAGACCGGCGTCTACAGGGTATGGGGCGATCTCGATCAGCCGTACGATCTCACCTGCACCGACGATGTCGCGAGGTACATCGCAGCCGTGGCGCTGGATGCCGGCGCCGGCCGGGTGGTGCGCGTCGCGGGCGACACCAGGTCACCGCGCGAGCTCGCCGCGATCTGCGAAGAGCTGCGGGGCGTACCGTCGAAGATCGAGCACGCGGGCTCCGTGGAGGACCTCACGCACCTGATCGATCGGATGCACGGCGCCGACGCCGGACCGCCGAGCGTCTTCCCGGTGTGGCAGCAGATGCAGTACGGGCGAGACATGGCGAGCGGGCTCGGGCGACTCGTCCCCCTCGACAACGCGCGTTATCCCACCGTAGCGCCACTGAAGACGTGTCGATTAATGGGAAATGAAGCGAGTTCCGGAAATAGTCTGAGCAGCTGGTCTTGTTCTCGTCGAGATGACTGACGAGAACCGTAAGCCTCGAGTCGCCGAGCCGCAGCGTAGGCAAGGCGTGATTC
>JAPLLF010001022.1 GCA_026387715.1 Pseudomonadota bacterium | reverse complement strand
TATCCACCGGCTCGCGTACCTCGGCATCGATCCGTACGAGGCCTGTGCGGCCGGGGTCGATCGCGATGGTGATTGGCGCGCCGGGTGCGCCGATCCCGACTGCGCGTCGCGCTGCGCGCCGCGCTGCCTCGCCACCGAGCTCGAGACACCGGCGTGCGTGGCGCTGGGCGATCGGTGTGGCGATGGCGTGTGCACGCCCGCGCGCGAGACGTGCGCGTTGTGCCCCGCGGATTGCGGCGCGTGTGCGACCGCATGCGGCGATGGTCGCTGCGATGCGGGTGAGACCTGCGCCGGCGATTGCCCGTGAGCACGCCCCGGACATCCCTCGGCTCGACGTCGTTGCCGGCCCAGGACATCGACGCCGAAGCCCTCGCGAACTTCGAGCTCGCGCCGGGAACCAGGTTCCGTCAGTACGAGGTGATCCGCGAGCTGGGTCGCGGCGGGATGGGCGTGGTGTACCTGGCACGGGATCTCAAGCTCGGTCGTCGCGTGGCGATGAAGTTCCTGCTCCATCAGGATCCAGACGTCGTGAGCCGGTTCGTCGTCGAGGCGCGCGCGACGGCTCAGTGCAATCACGACAACATCGTGATCATCCACGAGGTCGACGAGCACGCGGGGCTGCCGTTCATGGTGCTCGAGTACCTCGAGGGTCGGACCATGCGCGAGTTGATGGGCCCCTTCAACGACGGGGTGCCGATGGTCGCCTCGCGCGTGCTGGAGCTGGTGCTGCCCGTCGCGCGCGCGCTCGTACGCGCGCACTCCAACGGGATCGTGCATCGCGACCTCAAGCCGGAGAACGTCCTGATCACGAACGCGGGCACCGTGAAGGTCGTCGATTTCGGCATCGCGAAGGCGCTCGGCGCGCGCGCCCCGGTCGAGCTCGGACGCTCGTCTCACCCGGCGCTGGCCACCGACTCGAACCCCGTCCTCACCCATGTCGGGGCCGTGGTCGGCACGCTGCCGTACATGTCGCCCGAGCAGCTCGGGCGCGACGACATCGATGCCCGGTCGGATCTGTTCTCGTTCGGGATGATCATGTTCGAGATGCTGCTGGGTCGGCATCCCGTGACGCCGCTCAGCCGCGAGGCGCTGTTCGCGAACCTGGTGAGCGACGAGCCGATGCCTTCGGCACGCGCGCACAACCCGACGATCCCGCCCGCGCTCGCGGATGTGATCGATCTCTGTCTGCGCAAGTCGAAGGGGGCGCGGCTCCGCAACGCCGAGCTGCTCGTCCAGCTGCTCGAGGCGCAGCTCGCGGGCCGCAGCGGGCGCGCGCTGGCCGACGGCGAGAGCCCATACCCCGGGTTGACGGCGTTCCAGGAGCAGGACGCGAACCGGTTCTTCGGGCGTGCGCAGGACATCGGACGGGTGACCGTCCGTATCCGCGAGCTGCCGCTGACGGCGATCGTCGGTCCGTCGGGCGTCGGGAAGTCGTCGTTCTTGCGCGCGGGCGTCGGCCCCGCGCTCAAGTCCTCCGGGGAGCTCTGGGACGTGGTCACGCTGCGGCCCGGGCGGCAGCCGCTCGCGGCGCTCGCGAGCCTGATGGAGCGCTGGGACACGGGGCTCGTCCTGGATCGCGGCCACGCCGGCGTGATCGACCGGCTGCGAGCGGAGCCGGGATCGTTCGGCGCGGTGTTGCGCGCTCGCGCGCGCGCGTCGGGCGGCAACATCCTCCTCGTCGTCGATCAGTTCGAGGAGCTCTACACGCTCGTCCCCGACCTCGCGGAACGGCGGGCGTTCACGGCGGCGCTCGCCGCGGTGGCGGATGACACGGCCGCGCCGCTGCGCGTGGTGCTCTCGATGCGCGCCGACTTCCTCGATCGCGTCTCGGAGGACGCGATGTTCGCGAACGAGCTGTCGCGCGGCCTGACGTTCCTCGCCGAGCCGACGCGTGCGGGGCTCGCCGATTCGCTGCTCGCGCCGCTCGAGATGGTGGGGTGCCGGTTCGAGTCGCCCGCGATCGTCGACGACATGCTGGATGCGCTGCAAGGCGTCGACGGCGCGCTGCCCTTGCTGCAGTTCGCGGCGACCAAGCTGTGGGAGGCGCGTGATCGCGAGCGACGCCTGCTCACGACCGCGAGCTACGAGGCGATCGGCGGGGTCAGCGGGGCGCTCGCGCTCCACGCCGACGAGGTCGTCGAGGCGATGCACGCCAACGCTCGACGCCTGACCCACAAGGTGTTTCGCCACCTCGTCACCCCGGAACGCACGATCGGCTGGTCGCGGCGCGGCTCCTCGTGGCACACGACGGGGGCGACGCCGATGGGGGAACGGTCGAGATCATCCACGAGTCGCTGATCGAGCGCTGGCCGACCCTGCGGCGGTGGCTCGACGAGGACCACGAGGAGAAGGTCTTCCTGGTCGAGCTCGGCGCCGCGGCCAAGCAGTGGGACGTCCGCGGGCGCCCGGCAGGCCTCGTGTGGCGTGGCGAGGCCATGGAGGAGACCCGCCGTTGGTACGTCCAGCGGCCACGTCAGCTCCCGGCGCGCGAGCAGGCGTTCGTGGACGCGGTGCTCGCGCTCGGTCAGCGCGGCCGCCGGGTCCGACGGTTCGCCTTCGCGAGCGCGATCCTCATTCTCGTCGCGATCGCGGGCGGTGCCACCACCGCGTACGTGCGGGTGCGCGCCGCGGAGCAGGAGGCGCGGGAGAATGCGACGGACAAGGAGCGCGAGGCCGCGCGGGCGCAACAGGCCCTCGCGGTGGTCGAGGAGAAGGATCGTGCACGGCAAGCGGCGGAGGAGCGCCAGACGCGCGCCGAGGCCGCGACGCGTCGGGCGCAGGCCGACGGGGAGGTCAAGGACGTGGCGCTCGACCAATCGCGCCAGAAGATCGAGGCCAACGAGGTCGTCATCAAGCTGACCCACGAGCAACTGGAGGCCAAGGTCGACGAGCTCCAGCGCTTCGTGGCCGACCTCCGGGCCGCTCAACAGAAGGCCGAACAGGCCTCCAAGCGGGCAGGTGAGGCGGTGCTCGCGCAGAAGCAGATCTCGTCCGAGCTGGAGCGGATCACCGCGGCGCAGCGCGCGAAGATCCAGCAGCTCGAAGAGGAGAAGCGCAAGCTGTCGACCAAGCTCAAGGAGTGATTATGGGAAGTTGCCGTCGCCGACGAGCAGCGCGCCGGCAGTGTCACCCGCGGGCCACGGGAACGACTGCACGACCTCGCGGCCATCGACGCCGGTGAGCTTGAGCGTGAACGCGCCGACCCCGAACCCGCCGCCGTCGGTGAGCGTGCCATCGCCGCCGCGCTGCAGGTCGACGAAGCCACCGTGGTTCTGGCTCTGCACGGCCACGCTCGCGAGCGGGACGCGCGCGTTGCGCACCCACAGGCTGGTCCAGTACGCGTTCGACCCCGTCTGGAACTCGTAGCGCACCGGCCCGGTGTCGTTGCACTTCGCGAAGTGCCAGGTCATCGCGCGCGGGTACTCGCCGGAGTCGAGCAGGGCGTACGCCTCGGGGCTGACGTCGATGCTGTTCGGCGTCGTGTCGCCGTAGGTCACCACGCGGAGCAGCGCCGACTTGCCCATCGCGGTCTCGACGTAGATGCACGCATCGCACGCATCGGCGACGTTCGGCAGGCCACCCCAGATCCCCGCGAGGTACACGCCCTCGACCTGCTGGATCGCGGGCGCGTACTTCGTTGTCGGCGCGCACGCGTTGTGCCACTGCGTCTCCGCGTAGTCGACCGGCCCGAGATGAAACTCCCCCGTCGCCGGCGCCGCGACACACCCACCTGCCAGCGCGCGCGCGAGCGCGAGGATCCTCATGCCGCGATCGTACTGCGATCAGCGCCGATCGCGGTCGTGATACGAGACGTCATGTCTCGCACCACCGCCACGGTCGCCACGGTCGCCACGTTCCTCGCGATCACCCTCGCGGGCTGTCCGAAGAAGTCGGTCACCATCTACCGGAAGCTCAGCGAGCCCGGCGCGATGAAGACCTGTGACGCCAACCAGCGCTTCCGCGTCGAGACCGACGGCGTGAGCGAGGCCGCGGCGCGCAGCGCTGGCGAGGCGCAGATCCGCACGTCGGTCACCAAGAGCGGCGGCTGCGGCGCGTTCATCACCAACGACGGCGCCGGCTCGAAGCTCGATGGCGGCTTCCACTACGCGGCCGACTACCAGCTCTGCACGTGCCAGTAACCTTACAAGATGCGCACGAGCTGCTGCAGGCGTGCGCGTAGCTCGTCGCCGGGAAGTCGGATCGCGAACACCTGTCCCAGCTCGTGCGGGCGCGGGTGCGTCTGGCGCCAGAACGCGAACGTGACGATCGCGTCCTCCCCGTCGAGGAACAGGAAGCACGACAGGTTGTCGGTGGTCGGTCCGGTGTCGAGCCAGCGATAGCGATCGCGGAGCTCCTCGTCGTCGTCGATCCGCCGGTGATTCGCGATGACGTCGAGGTCCGGAAACGGCAACCCACGGGGCCTCCTGGCCCAGCTCGCCGCGCGCTCGATCGCATGCACGAAGCTCGGCACGTGGATCTCGTTGTCGTCACAGGTGAGCTCGATGCCGGCCGCCCAGATCTCGACCAGGCGGCTGGTCGGCGCGTCGGGACGCTCGAGCCCGATGCGAAAGGCGAGGGTCGTGGGCTCGCCGAGCTCGATCACCGGGCGCGTGAGGTGCGATCGCCAGCCATAGGGAAGCCCCTCCTCCACGGCGCGCAGCCGAGTTGCCAGCTCGGCGAACGCCGAACTGGTTGGTGCGAGGGTGAGCAACGCGCGCTGAACGCGCAGGAACTCCGCGGACTCGTGGCGGTCGTGCTCGTCGAGCCAATCCGCGTAGACGGCGAGGCTCGGTCCATCGCCACCCGCGATCGCGGTCAGCAGCGCGGCCTCGATCGGATCAAACACCAGCTCGCCGACGAGCGTGAACTCGCCGAAGCGCACCGGCGTGGCGAGCGCTCGGGCCTCGAGGGTCGTGTGATGTTCCGCGAGCTGCGGGTCGCCGAGCACGACGTCGTTGTCGGGTGCACGTCCGATCGTCACCACGTCGCGATCGACCACGACGTGGTCGCGCCAGCCGGCGGCGTGTTCGATGACGACGATGACCACTTCGGAAGCATAGGGGTTCCCTGGTTGTGTGCCCCCGTGTGGGCTGAGATGATCACGGGATGAGGGGTTCCACGACGTTGATCAGCCTGTTGTGCGCCTGTGGTTCGTCGTCGTCCGACGCGCCGGTGGGCGACGGCGCCACGGCGGACGCGCCGACGGTGGACGCGGTCGGCACGGTGCAGCCCACAAACGGCAACCCCGATGGGATGTGCGCCGCGGGCCTCCCGGTCGAGGCCAACCCCGTGGATGTCTCGCAGCCAGATACCGTCGTTGGCACCGGCACGGCCGATAGCTGCACGTTCGCGGCGCTCGATGCCGCGATCACGAACGGCGGGGTGATCACGTTCGCCTGTGGCGCCGCGCCGACCACCATCATGGTCACGCAGACGATGCATCTGCCGCTGATGAAGGACACCGTGATCGACGGGGCGAACAAGGTCACGCTTGACGGTGGCGGCGCGGTCCAGATCCTGCGGTTCGACAGCCCGAACTTCCAGGCGCTCGAGACCCGGGTGACGATCCAGCACCTCGCGTTCAAGCACGGCGCGATCGCGGGCTCGATGCCGATCCCGACCGCGCCCACACCCTGTTCGCAGGGATTCAATGATGGCGAGGGCGGGGCGATCTACGTGCGCGATGGCAACCTGACCGTGATCGACGCGCTGTTCGAGGACAACACCGGGGCTCCGCTCGGTCCCGACGTCGGCGGCGGCGCGATCCGCATGCTCGGCAGCAAGCACGGGATCCTCGTCGTCGGCAGCACGTTCCGCCGCAACCGGGCGAGCAACGGCGCCGCGATCGGTTGTCTGTTCTCGGAGCTCGACGTCTACGACTCGCTGATCGAGGACAACGTCGCGACCGGGCACGACGCGAACAACAACGACCCGACGATGTGCAGCGTGATGAACAACGGCCAGAACGAGATCGGCTCGGGCGGCAACGGTGGCGCGCTCTACAGCGATGGCATATCGACCACGCAGCGGCCGGTCGAGGTGAAGCTGTGCGGCGACAAGATCGTGAACAACGCCGCCGGCGCGAACGCGTTCGGCGGCGGCCTGTTCTTCACCAGCAACAACTTCGGTGGCTCGCTGGCGATCACGGACACCACGATGACGGGCAACACGGGCGGGCACTGCGGGCACTGGACCGCCGTGCAGACCGGCAGCGTGACCAACGCGGGCACGGCGGTCGGCACGAACGCCAGGAGCATCACGATCACGAACTCGACGCTGCAGGGCGTGAACTAGCCGACCGAGGTCCCGCCGTGGGACTTCGGGGACGATTCGATGGACCATCCATGGATCCGACCTCGTCTTTGAACTGACCCGGGTCAAAAATCCCTAGTCTTTTCGAGCCGGTGGGCGGGTATGATCCGCCGACCTACGGTTTACGAAATACTCCGTCTGTCATGTTTCAAGTAGTTAGCCGATTCGAGATATATTGGGTCTCCGACGACGATTGCATGAATTCGTGTGTCCTAGCGTGAGAGAGTTGTGTCCTAAAGTGTCCTAGCCCGCAAAGAACCGCCGGCCCGACGTGTGTCCTAGCCGCCAGGAACCGCCGGTCCCTGGTTCTAGGACACCCCGCAAGGAGCACCCCGACATGGCCACGATCCGACTCACCGAAAAGACCCTCGCCGCGCTCGCGGCGCCCACCGACGCGCCGCAGGCGTATAACTGGGACACCGAGCTGCGCGGCTTCGGCGTCGTAGTCGGCCGGTCGGGGCAACGCACGTTCGTCGTGCGCGGCCGGACCAACGGCGAGCAGCGCAAGATCAAGATCGGGATCGCGAACGCTCCGCGCGCCTCCGACGGCCACGCCTGGACCGTGCTGCTCGCGCGGATCGAGGCGCGCAAGCTGCTCGGGCAGATGGCCGAGGGCAAGGCGCCGGTGTCGCCGAGTGCGCCGCGTGTCACCGGGCCGACCTTGCGCCGGGGGCTCGAGCTCCACGTAGCGAACATGCGCAAGCGCGGCTGCTCGGACCGCTCGATCGACACCATCGCGTCGGAGGTGCCGCGGCTGCTCGGGGACCGCATGGATCGGCCGATGGCCGAGTTGACCGGGGCCCGCAACCGCTACGTCCCCAACCGCGAGCGCGTCGACGACCTCGTGCCGTGGTGGGCGCTGGTGCAGACGCTGTCACCCGTGCGGCGCGACCTGCAGACGTTCTGCTTGTTCACCGGCATGAGGAGCGAGGCCGCACGCAACACACGTTGGGCCGACGTCGACGAGGAGCGCGGCGCACTCGTGGTGCCGAAGCCGAAGGGCGGGGAGCGCAAGGCGTTCACGCTGCCGTTGCCGCGGACGTTGATCGACATGCTCGCCAAGCGGCGCGCGGGCAACCTCGACGAGTTCGGGCCGTACGGTGGCGACGGCGGCTGGATTTTCCCGTCGATCTCGCGGGACGGCGAACGCGTTCAGCCGCTCGCCGAGCCGAAGGAGTACCGGACCGATCCGGCGACGAAGAAGAAGGTGGCGATCCTGCCGGGGCTCCACACGCTGCGCCGCACGTATCTGTCCGTCGCCGCTGAGGCCGGCATCGGTGAGATCGATCGCCACGTGCTGGCCAACCACGCGTTCGGTCGCCAGGACGTGAACAGCACGTACATCGCGCAGGCGTTCCCGCACCTCGCCGAGTGCCAGGCGAAGATCGAGGCCGCGCTCTGGTCTCGCCTGACGCCGACGACGCCGCCGGCGGCCGCCGCCCCGAGCAAGCGGCCCGCGGCTGCGCGGCGCGGCAAGCGCGAGTCCGTCGTGTAGCTGTCACACGCGCTTGGTAGCATTCGACTACCGGGCAGCGTCGCGACTGATCCTCGTGACGTGGCCGCTGCTCCCCAGCGCGGCCGGCCCGGTGCTTTCGATCTGGGGCGGACTGGGGACGACGATGGACGACGACGAGCACGATCACGGCGACGATCCGAACAGGCGCTATCTGGCGTTGATGGCGCGCCGGATGCCTCTGACGTTGGAGGAGCGAGACGCGCGACATGATGCCCGGCGCGAGGCTGAGATCGCCGTTGCCACACACGCCGTGGTGGCCAGCGAGTACAACGCCGTGCGCGACGCTGAAGCTTGGCTGCTCGATACCTGGCTCGGGCGCGACCCGGTGTACTCCGCGATCGAGATCGTCGAGGGACTCCTCGCGCTCGTCGGCGAGAGGCGCAAGGATGACGACGAGCTCCGCGACGAGGGGCGACTACTCGAGCGCGACGGGATCGAGCAGGATGGAGTGGACGCGATCCGCGATCGTGCGGTTGCAGGAAACGACGCCGAGCCGAGGGCGTTGATCACCGCTCTTGCCCGTACGCTTCCCGGCGGTGTGGTGACGTTGCGCAGTGCCGCGAAGGTCTCGGCGACGAATAGGCACCGTGCTCGCCGCTGCCTCGATCAGCTCGTTGCAGCGCGCGTCTTCGACGAGATTCCCGCGACCGGCAAGGGCGCACGCAAGGGGGACGTGAGGTGGCGGGTCCGAGGTGTAGCCGAGGTGTAGCCACGAAATACGCGCCCGGAAGATGGGCGCATGACGACACACCGCAACGCGAATCCACCCGACGCCACCCACGACAGCAAGCGCCCCGAGAGGGACGCCCCGATCACCCCACGGCGGGGGGCGCGGCTCGGGGCCGCTCTGCTCGAGCGCGACGGCAACAACGCGACGATCGGCGACGAAGACCGCGCGATCGACACGCACCAGCTCGGGGAGATGTTGGGCATGGCCCCGATCTCGATCTGCCAGGAGCGCGCCCGCGGTGGCGGCCCGCCGTTCTTCAGATGCGGGCGCAACGGTCGGACGATCCGCTACCGGCTCGGCGCGGTCCGCGAGTGGATCGCGGCGCGCACGATCGGCGGTGCACGATGACCTCGCGAGGCACGACGATCGCGCAGCGGATCGCTGCCGACCTCGAGGACCTCCGCGAGCACGCCCGCACCGAGCCGGGCGAGGCCGATACGCTCGTCGCGTTGATTGTCGCGCACGTCCGCGCTTGGGTCCCGTCGTCGATGCCGTGCGAGCTGGAGGCGGCGCCATGAGCACCCTCATCGATCGCGACGGCAACCCCGCGCGGCTCGACGCCGCCGACGTACGCGCCGCGGTGAAGCCGATCGACGTCTTCGCGTACTTCGATTGGAAGTTCCGGCCGAGCGGCTCGCAGTTCAGGCTCGCGATCTGTCCGCGATGCGGCGAGCAGTCGAGCGGCATCGCCGTCGCACGCGACGGATCCTGGATCCACCACGGGCACGAGCACGCCGCCGGCGGCACCTGCTCGGGTGATGCCCTCAACCTCGTGGCTGCGTTCGCGGGGCTCGACACCAAGCGCGACTTCGTGAAGGTGCTCGAGCTCGCCGCGGAGATCGCGGGCGTCGAGGCACAACCCCTATCCGAGCCGGAGCGCGCCCAGCGTCGTGCTGATCGCGACCGTGCTGCCGCCGATCGCCAGCGACAGGACGACCTCGCGAACGCGGCCGCCCTGCGCGAGGCGAAGCTCAAGGCCGCGATGGCGTGGAAGCGCATGCTCCCGAAGCGGTGGAGCCTCGACGGCGATGCTCATTTACGCCGCCGCGGTTTCGATGGTCCTGCTGTTCAGCGTCTCGTCGATCACGACTACGTGCGTCTCTCCCCGAGCGGGGACCTGTGCATCCCGATGTGGTCGTACGCCGACGGCGAGCTGGTGAACGTCGCGAGGCGTGTGCTCGACCCGAAGGGGGACGACCCGAAAACGCCGGTGCTTTCCGGCTGCCCGATCACCGCGTCGCTCGTCGGGCGTGTGCAGGAGATTCGCGCGGGCGACACGGTCATCACCGAGGGCATCACCGACACGTTGACGGCGGTGATCGCGTGGCCGAACGGGCTCGCGATCGGCGCACACTCGGCTGGCCAGCTCGGGGCGCTTGTCGCTGCCGCGGCGCCACGCGTGAAGGCGTGCGGTGGCCGGCTGCTGCTCGTGCCCGACCGCGACGCGCGGGGCGAGGCCGCGGCGAAGGTCGCGATCCCGATCGCCCTCGAGGCCGGGCTCCGGATCAACGAGACGTTGATCATCGTCGACGTCAAGCCGCACAAGGATCTGAACGAGGCGCTCGTCGCCGGGTGGAAACCATGACTGACCTGTTGCAGTTCGCGCTCGACGAGCAGGCGAAGATCGACGCCGACGCCGACGCCGACGCCGACGCCGACGCCGACGCCGACGCCGACGCCGACGTTGACGCCGACGCGAACCCGACCGCTCACAACGACGGCAACCCACCCGCGAAGCGCAGGCCGAAGCCGAGCGGCATCCTGAAGGACGCCACGCGCTACGTGCGCACGCACGCGATGCACGCCGATGGTCCGACGATCCGTCGATGGCGTGGCGACTGGTACCGCTGGTCGTCCGAGCTCGGCCACTACACGACGATCTCCGATGAGGGCATCGACAAGAGCCTCTACAGCGACTTCGGGCTGGGCAAGCGGCAGGACGTCGGCGACCTTCGCCACGCGCTGATCGCTGTCGATGGCGTGCTGATCGATGAGACCGAGCTCGGCGCGTGGATTGGGTCGAACGTGATCAACGCTGGGGACGTCGCCGCCTGCCGCAATGGCCTGCTCCACCTGACGACCCGAACGCTGACACCATCGTCGCCTCGCTACTTCGCGACGACGGCGCTCGGCGTCGCGTACGACGAGACAGCCGACATGCCGGTGGGGTGGCTCGAGTTCCTGGGGAAGCTCTGGCCCGACGACCCCGAGTCGATCGCGGCGTTGCAGGAGTGGTTCGGCTACCTGCTCACTGTCGACACGCGCCAGCAGAAGATCATGTTGCTCACCGGACCCAAGCGCTCCGGCAAGGGAACGATCATGCGCATGCTCACCGCGTTACTCGGGGACGCGAGCGTCGCCGCGCCTACGCTCGCGAGCCTCGGTACCAACTTCGGGCTGTGGCCGCTCATCGGCCGGACGGCCGCGATCGTCGGGGATGCTCGGCTCGGAGGGCGCAGCGACATCTCGCAGATCGTCGAGCGACTGCTCTCGGTGTCAGGACAGGATCCGCAGACGATCGATCGCAAGCATCGCGAGCCCTGGACCGGCTATCTGTCAACGCGGATCACGATCGTGTCCAACGAGCTGCCGAAGTTCGCCGATGCGAGCGACGCGCTGGCGAGTCGCATGCTGATCCTAGAGCTCGGCGAGAGCTGGTACGGCCGCGAGGACGTGGGGCTCACCGATCGCCTGCTCGAGGAGCTACCGGGCATCCTGTCGTGGGCGATTGAGGGATGGGAGCGGCTACACGCACGCGGTCACTTCGTACAGCCGACGAGCAGCGCCGGCACCGTCAACGACCTCATCGACCTCGGCAGCCCCGTCGCCGCGTGGATCCGCGAGCACTGCGAGAAGGGGCGCGACTTCACCGTGGTGTGTCAGCGCGCCTACCAGGACTTCGTCACGTGGTGCGAGGTCGAGGGGCACCAGCACAAGCCGACGATCAAGGTGTTCGGGCGCGACCTCAAGGCCGCCGCACAGTGCCGTCGTGTTCAGGCGCGCGACGGCACGGCACGCAACTGGGTCTACACCGGGATCAGGATGTGCGAGTGAGTTGTCACTGGATGTCACCGGGTCCTGAGCATTTATGCTGGGGACCTGATCTGTGTAGAGAGAGAGGAGAGAATAGAAATAGGTTGGATCCGGTGACATCCGGTGACAGCCGATGCCCCCGAGCCGGACGCGCGGCCGGGCCAACCGCCGCGCATTCGATCAGAACCCCAAGATCGATTCTCGATCGGCCTGCCGCGCAAGCTGGCCAGCGTGCCCGTGACGGCGTCGTAGGCGAGGGTGCCCGCCGGCCGGCCGGCCGGCCGGCCTGCGAGCTCGTGGCGGGGCTCGTGGTGGCTGCGACCCACACCCCGGTCGTGACGGCGGATGTCGCGATCTGCGCGGCCGGGGCGGGCACGGAATTCCTCGGGCGATCCTTGGATCGTGTTTTCGAGACACCAAGCGACTTAAAAAATCGGCCGGACCTTACTTTTCGCGATCTCCGACGGGTATCCGATGGTGATCGCATGAGCAATGGCAATGGACCGGGGCGACCCCGCTGCCGTGGCGTGCCCCACGCAGCCCCCACCGAGCACAGCGAGCTGGTCGCGCGGACGAAGTGCCTGCTCGACTCCCTTCGCGCGATCCGCCGGGGGCACGGCGTGACGATCGCCAACCTCGCGGCCGCGATCGCACAGCGAGCTGGTCGCGCGGACGAAGTGCCTGCTCGACTCCCTTCGCGCGATCCGCCGGGGGCACGGCGTGACGATCGCCAACCTCGCGGCCGCGATCGGAACGTCAACCTCCCAGCTCTCCGAGATGGAGCGGGGCCGGGCTCTGCCGTCGATCCCGACCTTTTGCCGGTGGGCGCGCTGCCTCGGGCTCGACCCCGCGTCGATCATGAACATCGTCTCGATCGAGGCGCCGCCTCCATGAACGCCGCCACCGTCATGCTCGGCGTGATCGGCCACGGCCGCGGCGTGGTCCGCCTCGAGGCAGTCGACGGCGCGAGGGTCGCCGACGTGCTCAAGCTCCGCGTGCATGGGCTCGGCGAGCGCGCGGTCCGCATCACCGCGATCGGCCACGGCATCGCGACGTGCTCGACCTACGCGATCGCGCCGTGGGACCTCGGCGACCTGATCAGCTTCGTCGAGTTGCGCGCACTCGAGCCGGCCCCGACGCACCCGGTGGTCCCCGCGACCGTCCGTCCCTCGTCGCACACGACCGGCGGTGTCGCGCTCGTCGTCGACGCGGCCGGCTACTTGGCGATCGGCTCGCCGCTGACGGGCGAACTCGTCGTGCGCCGAGCCGATGGCGTCAATCTTCTGGCCCGCGTCGGCGTCGTTACCTCAATCTTTGACACCGCGCGCCACCGCTCCGTGATCCGCGTGGAGATCGATCTCGGCCT
>JAPLLF010000003.1 GCA_026387715.1 Pseudomonadota bacterium | reverse complement strand
CCCGCCCGGCACCGGCAAGAGCATGGCGATCCGCTGGCTCGTCGGCGAGCTCGGCCTCACGTCGGTGCGGATCGACCTCGCGGTGCTCGCGCGCCTGCACGGCTACGGTTCGGTGTCCGTGTCGACGAGCCTCGAGACGCTCCTCCGGCTGCTCCAGCCGCAGGCGATGATCCTCGACGACCTCGATCGGATCACGATCACCGGCTCGCTGCTCGCGTTCCTCGAGCTCGCGCAGCGGACGTGCAAGGTCGTGATCGCGTCGGCGAACTCCGTCGAGAAGCTGCTGGGCGCCGCGCTGCGCCCCGGACGCTTCGACGACATCATCCGGATCGACCGGCTCGACCCGGACGTCCTGCGCCGGCTGCTCGCCGACGACGTCGATCTGTTCGACCGGCTGGTGGCCCTGCCCGCGGCGTACGTCGTCGAGTTCGTCAAGCGGCGGCGCGTCCTCGGGCGCGCCGCCGCGCTGGTCGAGCTCGACGAGCTGGTCGCGCGGGCCGGCCGGATCGGCGCGGCCCCCGACAGCGACGCCGATTGATCAGCGACGCTGCGCGCGGAGGTCGACGGCGACGCGACGCTCCGCGAGCCGGTGCTGACGCGCGGCGAGCTCGGTGTGGCAGTAGTGCACCGCCTGATGGCAGGTCGCGCACGCGCGCACCTCCGGATCGCGCGTCGCGCCGAGCGCGCCCCAGTCCCCCGGGCAGCGCCCCTCGAAGCCGACGCAGTGCTCGATCGGCGGACGCGAGACCTTGCGCCGCCAGTCGTCGTCGACCTGCGGGGCGAGCTCGCGGAGCCGCGCGCCGTCCTGGGTGCGGAGGAACTCGGCGCGCGCATGCTCGCCGACCTCCTCCAGCCAGTCCGCTTAGACCAGGCGGCTGGCCTCGTCGTGGGCGGCCAGCTCGGCGAGCAGGCGCTGCTCGACCGGATGCAGCGCGAGCTCGGCCGCGAGCGCGAGCTGCAGCGTGTACGTGCCGAGCGAGATCCGCGTGCCGTTGTTGACCGGGATCCGCGTCGTGCTGCGGTCGTGCAGCGTGCCGGCGATCACGACCGGCGCGTGCGCCGTGACGTGCCAGCGCTCGTCCTCGTCGAGCTCGATCGTGACGTGGTGGCGGGCGACCTCGCCGCCCCGGAGCACGAGCTGGTTTTCGCCGGCGTCACCGATGGTGAGCGGCGATCGCTTGAACGTCATCCGCTTGGTGCGCTCGTTTCCGAGGAGCACGAACAGGCCGATCATCCAGGTTCAGGATACAGTCGAGGGCGTGTGGAAACCAGGCAGCCGCATCGGGCGCTACACGGTCGTGGGGCCGGTCGGACGGGGTGATCCGGACGGCCTGTTCGATGTCCGCGACGAGACCGGACACCTCTATGCGTTGCGATCGCCGATCGCGGATCTCCAGGACAACGACCCGAGCGTGACCCAGCGCTTCCACCCGGTCGCGGAGTCGATGCGCGCGATCATCCACACGAACGTGGTCGCGCTCCTCGACGTGTTCGTCGACGGCGGCTACCTCTGCTTCGTGCACGAGCGCGTCGGCGGGCGCACCCTCGCCAACGCGATCGACGACGGCATCTCGGCGCGCAAGGCGCTGATCATCACCCGCCAGATCCTCGAGGCCGCGAGCGCGGCCCACGCGATGGGCCGGATCCACCGCGACCTCCGCCCCCGCAAGGTGCTGCTCGTCGCGATGAACGGCTGGGACCTCGTGAAGGTGGCCGACTTCGGGCTCGGCATGCTGATCGACGAGGCCGTCCTCGCGTTCGGGAACGCGTCGCTCACCGGCAGCCTGCCGAAGCCCGCCGCGGCCTACATGGCCCCCGAGCAGGTGATCGGACGCTCGATCGATCCGCGCACCGACATCTACGCGATCGGCGTGATGCTCTACGAGATGCTCGCCAACCGGCTGCCGTTCCCCGACAGCGACCCCGAGCTCGTCAAGCAGCTCCAGCTCAAGCAGCCACCCCCGCGCCTCGACGATGTATGTCGCGGCGCCGACTGGCTCACCCCACCGGTCCTCTCGCTGGTGGAGACCGCGCTCCGCAAGGAGCGCGAGGCACGCTACCCGACGGCGGCGGTCATGGCGGCGGCGGTCGAGGCCGCCTTCGGGTCGCTCCAGCACCTGCCGCCCGAGCCCTGAGCCCGGCTGGATTCGTTCAGTTCGGATCGTCGCTGACGATCCGGAACCACAGGATCCGTGGGGTGCCGCACAACCGACACGCGACGCTCACCTTCCGGAGCCCTGCCCCCGCGTTGTCGTGGGCGACCACCCGATACTCGCCCTCGCACTGCACGCACGGCAGCGCCCCGGCGCGCACCTCGATCACCGCGGACGACGTGACGGTGATCGGCCGCTCGGCGGCCCCACCCGACGACAGCGCGGCGAGCTTCTCGCGATCGCGCACGAGCGCGCGCGCCGCCCGCGCGGCTCGTCGGTCTTCGGTTCGCTTGCGCGCCACGGGCGCACGATACCTGAGGTAGCTTGAGCCCGTGAAGCTCTGTCGACCCTGGCTGCTCCTCGTCGTCACGGGCTGCGTCCACATCCCGCCAGTCAAGGCCGGCGGCGACCGCGGCACCGACAGCGGTGGCAGCGGCAGCGGCAGCGGCAGCGACGTCGTGTGCGCCGCCGCGCTCGCGATGCCGGACCTCGTGACCTACCTGCCGATGAACGAGGCCACCGGCGCGGCGGCGGCGGACGCGACCGCGCACCACGTCGACGGGACGATCACGGGCGCGACGTGGACGACGGGGCGCGTCGGCCACGGCCTCGCGTTCAACGGCGTCGTCGACGGCGTCGCGCTCGCCGACGACGCGCTGGACAACCTGCCCGCGATCTCGGTCTGCGCGTGGGTGCGCCCGAACCGGGCCACGCTCGACTCGTTCACGATCGCGGACAAGACCGTGGACGGCTACGCCAACGGCTGGAACGCATACATCGACAACGTCGCCAGCGGGCAACCGCTGGGCTTCTACACGAACCATCAAGCCTTCCGCTATGGCAGCTCGAACGTCGCACCTGGGACGTGGACGCACCTCTGTACGACCTGGGACGGCACCGAGGGCGTGACCGGCATCCAGCTCTATATCGATGGCAGGGGCGACCTCGTCGCGCTCGATTCCGGGGGTGGGATGATCCACGGTGATGACGCGGCGCAACCCGTGATGCTCGGCCGGAGCAACCAGAACCAGTTCCGCCTCGACGGCAGCCTCGACGAGGTCATGATCTTCAAGCGCGCGATCACGCCGGTCGAGGTCGCCGCGATCTACGCCTGCGCGCCGTAGTGCACCCTCACCGGCGCCGTAACTCCGGCAGGCCCGCGCACCACGCGAGCCAGGCCACGGCGTAGATCGCCGCGACCGCGGTGAGGATCCACGTCGCGACGCGCACGTCGGCGATCTCCGCGAGGATGCCGGCCGCGATCGACGACACGCCGATCGCGAGCGTCGCGAGGCCGTAGTCGGCAGACATCACGCGCCCGCGCAGGCGATCCGGCGTCACCGTCTGGAGCCCGACGGTCGAGATCACCCACTGCGCGCCGCCCCCGAGGTGCGCGAACGCGACGAGGACCAGCGCGAGACCGAGCCACGGCGTGATCGGCAGCGCCGCGTAGAACGCCGCGTACGCGATGGTCGACCCGAAACAGATCGCCACGATCGTCCGCGGCGCCTGGCTGTGGCCGCCCGCGAGCGCGCGCGCGACGAACGGACCGAGCAGCGCGCCCACGCCGCGCGCCGCGAGCAGCGCGCCGGTCGCGAGGTTCGAGCCCGCGAACGCGCCGCGCGCGAACGCCGGGAGCAAGCCGACGATCCCGTTCGCCGACGACACGCCGACCTTGGCGAACAGCAAGCGACCGACGAGGGGGTGCGCGCGGGCGTAGGCCAGCACGTCGCGCATGCGGGCCCGCGGCGCGCTGATCCGCTCGGCGACCGTCGCCTCCTGCAGCGGCGCGCGGATCCCGGCGACGAGCAGCGCGGAGACCAGGAACGATCCGGCGTCGATCGCGAACGCGGCCTGCCGGCCGAACCGCTCGGCGACGATCCCGCCGAGGCCCGCGCCGACGAACAGCATCGATCCCCAGACCGCGTTGAACAGCGCCTGGGCGGTGGCGAGGTCCTCCGGGCCGACGAGGTTCGGGGTCGCGGCGCTGGCCACCGGATCGGAGAAGCTCGCCCCGACGCCGAGCGCGATCACCGCGCCGATCGCGAGGGCCACGCTGCCGGTCGCCGCGGCGACGCACAGGAGCAGCGCGAGGGGGACGCGCGCGAGGTCGGCGATGACCAGGATCCGCTTGCGATCGAAGCGATCCGCCGCCACTCCGGCGATCGGCGAGGCGAGGAACACCGGCAACACCGTGGCCGCGTAGACGAACGCCGCGGCCCCCGGGCGCCCCGTCAACTCGGTGACGAGGTCGGCGACCGCGACGAACGAGAACCAGTCACCGCCGAGCGACACGACGCTCGCGAGGAACAGCCGCCGGAAGTCACGGTTCTCACGCAGGAGGCTGCGGATGGATCGCGACACCTCGCCAGTCTAGAGCGCGTGAAACACGTATGCTGCATGCCCCCGTGGCAAAGAAGGCGAACCCGATCATCGGCCTGTGGACCTACGCGGAATTTGGTCTGGTGTGTCTCTCGTTCGTCCCGATCATGGCGATGGAGTCGTATCGCCATCGCGGGGATCCGACGCAGCGCGTGCCGGGACAATGGATGCGCCGGCTCGGGCGCACCGCGGTGAAGCTGTCGACGTTGTGGAAGTTCGAGATCGAAGGCGAGCGCCCAGCCGACATCGACGACCACGCCTACGTCGTCGTCGCGAACCACGAGTCCCAGGCCGACCCGTTTCTGCTGTCGTTCCTGCCGTGGGACATGCGCTGGGTCGCCAAGGAGGACCTGTTCCACCAGCCGATCACCGGCTGGGCGATGCGCTACGGCGGCGACATCCCGCTGCGCCGCGGCGAGGGCGACAGCGTGCGAGCGTGCCTCGACGAGGCCGAGCGCGCGATCCGCGCCGGCATCTCGGTGATGATGTTCCCCGAGGGCACGCGCTCGAAGGGTGGCGACCTGCTGCCGTTCAAGGACGGCGCGTTTCACCTCGCGATCCGCGCGGGCGTCCCGATCTTGCCGATCGCGCTCGCGGGCACCCGCGCGATGCGGCCGAAGCACTCCAAGTGGTTCGGCAAGGCGCACGCGTGCGCCAAGATCCTGCCGCCCATCCCGACCACGGGCATGACGATCGCCGACGTGGCGACGCTGCGCGATCGATCCCGCGCCACGATCTCGGCGGCGCTCCCCGATCTCCGCGCGCGCTACGCCAGCGACGAGACCTGAGCGAGGGCTAGTGGCGCGACCGCGGCTGCGGGTGCGCCGAGGGGATCTTGGCGACCATCGCCGTGTGGCGGGGGCTCGCCACGACGCCCCCTCCGTTGCCGTACGGGAACGCACTGTCGGCATGCGGCAACTCGCCGGCCGAGACCGCGCAATCCACGCAGGTGAGCTGCCACTCCGGCAGCGCGCGCATCGCGTCGTAGTCGCCGGCGAGATCGATGAGCTCGACGTAGCCGGAGACGAACGCGTCGGCGGGCGGCAGCCGGCTCGCGAGCGACGCCGGGAACTGCGACCACGAGAACGACGTCGGCCCGGCCGGGACGATCACGTTCCACTTGAAGTAGTGGGTCGTCTCGTTGGCGGAGTCGAACACGCTCCAGTTGAACGAGCCCACGGTGCCGTCGTAGGTGCCCGCCGTCTGCAGCCAGGTCGCGCCGAGCGACGAGACCGCCATCTGACCGACCCACGGGAGGGTCGCCGGCACCGCGAACGTCACGCTGGTCGCTGTCGCCGCCGCGGTCGACTGGCTGTAGTGGTGGCCGTACTGGCCGGCGCGGTCGAGGTAGAGCGAGTGGTACTGGCGCAGGCCGTTGGTCGGCAACGTGCCCGTCGTCGCGGTCGCGTAGCTGTAGGTGTTCTCGCTGAAGGCGCCGTACTGCTGCTGCGCGTGGAGCTCGGAGTAGGTGATCTCCGGGCCGGCGCCGGTCAGCGTGAACGCGATGTTGCCCGCGGGGTAGGCATCCCACGCGGCGATCGTCGGCGTCGCCCCGTCGGTCGTGGCGGCTGTGGGAAGGAAGGCGTTGGCGAGCAGCACGTAGTTGATGTCGTACGCGTAGATAACCACCGGCGACGTCGGGGTCTGGCACGTGTTCCCGAGCGTGATCGGCATGGACAGCGTGTCCGACGTG
>JAPLLF010001189.1 GCA_026387715.1 Pseudomonadota bacterium | reverse complement strand
CGGCCTCCGCGATCTCTCGCGGCTCCGGCGACCTGCTACTCGGTGCTCCGACGCTTTCCGAGGTGGGACTTTCACCCACGGGAGAAGCGCAGCGAGACTTCAGCGGGTCGTTCCCGTCGTCGTCGTCACGGCGCACCATGTCCCCAGTCTAGCGCTCCCGGCGTGGTAAGACTTCAGCCAATGGCGGTTCGAAGCTTCGCGCTCACCCCCGGCAAGCGCGTCCTCTACCTCACCAAGGATCCCGAACGGATCCGCCAGCAGCTCGCCGGGGCCGTGCTCCGCGCCGAGGACGTCCGCGCGGAGGACCTGCTCGACGACATCAACACCGACGCGATGACGCCGGCGTGGGTGTGCTTCGACTACGACCCGGCCGAGATCGCCAAGAACGCCTACGCCGGGCTCGTGATCGGCGGCCAGCGCCTGATCCCGCCGAACGCGCTCGCCGACGGCAACTTCGAGGTGATCGTCGCGGGCGCCCAGAAGGGCGTCGGCTCGAGCCGCGAGACCGCCGCCCAGTGCGAGGTGTTCTCGGGCAGCCGGCTGGCGATCGCCAGCTCGTTCGCGCCGATCCACGCGCGCAACAACATCAACATCGGCCAGCTGATGGGCGACCTCGAGGTGATCCGCCGGCTCGAGCGCGGCGACGCGATCCCGATGGACGAGTTCGCCCACGGCCACGATCCGATCACCGTGCAGATCATCGAGGCGGGTGGCCTCCTGCCGTTCTGCGCGCGCCTGGCCAAGGGCGAGATCCGCGTCCCCGCGACGACCACGCCCGCGCGGCCGATGAACCTGACCGAGAAGATCCTCGCGGCCAAGCTCGTCGATCCCGGCACCGGCTACGTCCAGCCGGGCGACGCCGTGATGGTCAAGGTCGACGCCGGCTACTCGCACGAGTTCACCACCGCGCAGGTCGACTTCTTCCTCGCGGCCGAGTACGGCGCCGACTACCAGCTCCGCGATCCGTCGAAGTTCGCGGTGTTCGAGGACCACCTGATCTACGCGACCGGCGTCCCGTCGATGGCGCGGTTCGCCGACAAGATCGAGATGCTGCGCGTCCGGCAGCGCGCGTTCGCGGCGCGCACCGGCGTGCGCAACTACAACGCCGTCGACGGCGTGTCGCCCGGCATCTGCCACCAGATCGCCCGCGAGAAGTTCCTCGATCCGGGCGACTTCGTGCAGGCGACCGACAGCCACACGTGCATGGGCGGCGCGAGCGGCGCGCTGTCGTGGGGCGTCGGCGCGACCGAGTACGCCGCGCTGATCTACTGGGGCGTCACGCCGATCGCGGTGCCCGAGTCGATCCGGTTCGAACTCGTCGGCAGGCTGCGCGACGGCGTCACCGCCAAGGACGTGATGCTCCACATCCTCGCGACGTTCGCCAAGCGCGAGGACACGCTCAACCGCGTGATGGAGTTCGGCGGCGAGGGCCTGTTCGCGATGTCGCCCGACGAGCGCGCGACGATGGCGAACATGGCGACCGAGTGCACCGCGCGCGGCGCGGTCATGGAGGTCGACGACACCATGCTCGCGTGGATCGCGGGCCACCGCCCGGGCGTGTCGATCGACGCGCTGCGCGCCAAGGTCGTCACGCCGGATCCGGGCGCCCACCACGACGGCGGCATCCACCGCATCGACCTCGCCACGATCGCGCCGATGGTCGCGACCCCGGGCGATCCCGATCGCGGCGTCGCGAGCGATCCGAAGAACGGCGCGCTCGTCGACGAGCTCGGCGACGTCAAGATCGACATCGCGTACGGCGGGTCGTGCACGGCCGGCAAGCGCGACGACATCGACATGTACGCGCGCGTGATGGCCGACGCCGAGCGCCGCGGCCAGCGCGTCGCCGACGGCGTGAAGTTCTACCTGCAGTTCGGCTCGCAGGACGTCGAGGCCTACGCCGAGGCGCAGGGCTACACGGCGCTGTTCGCGCGCACCGGCGTCGAGATCATCAAGCCCGGCTGCGGGGCGTGCATCGGCTGCGGGCCCGGCGTGTCCGACCACGGCGACCAGGTCTCGGTCAGCGCGATCAACCGCAACTACAAGGGTCGCTCGGGCCCGGGCAAGCTGTTCCTCGCCTCGCCGCTCACCGTCGCTGCCTCGGCGATCGCCGGCAAGATCGTCGCGTTCGACGAGCCCAAGTGAGTCGTGCCGCGCGACTTCCTCGCGCAGATCGTCGCGGCGCCCGACGACGACGCCCCGCGGCTGGTCTATAGCGACTGGCTCATCGAGCGCGGCGATCCACACGGCGAGCTGATCGCGATCCAGTGCGCGATCGCCCGCGTCGACGCGGCCGACGGCGACGCCAGCGAGCTCCGCCGGCTCGCGCGCCGCGAGACCCAGCTGCTCGACGCACACCGCGACGGGTGGACCCGGAAGGCGCGCGCGTGGGTTCTCGGCGACTATCGGTTTCGCCGCGGGTTCATCGACACGGTGAAGGTGCGCGACGTGCGCGACGTGCACCTTGCCGCCGCGGTGCTCGACGACGAGCCGCTCCTGCGCGGGGTGATCGTGCACGCGGTCGACCGCGATCAGGTGCTCGCGCTCGCCACGTCGGCGTGGCGCGACCGGCTGCGCGCGTTCGCGACCGACCGGCTCGCCGCGTACGAGCCGACCCACGCGCGCGCGCTGCACGCCGTCGTCGAGAGCCCGTTCCCGCTCGACGAGCTGGTCCTCGAGTTCGACGGGCGGATGGCCATGGTCGACGGCCAGGACGTGATCCGGCGCGTGGCCGCCTGCAACGCGCGCCAGCCGCTGCGGGCGTTCGCGATGCGCCGTCACCGCCACCTCGGCGCCGCGGCCGCCGCGCTCGCCCGCCTGCCACACCTCACCTCGCTCGCCCTCGAGGGCGCCGACCTGCAGCACGACCACATCGTCGCGATCGCCACCGCGCTGCCCGGGCTCCGCGCGCTCGATCTGTCCGAGAACTACGGGCGGTTCCAGGCCGCGAAGCTCGACCTCACGGCGGTGCTCGCCGCCCTCCCCGCGCTCGCGCACCTCCGGCTCGCGAAGATGGGCCTGGAGGACGCGCAGGCGATCGCGATCGCCGGCG
>JAPLLF010000780.1 GCA_026387715.1 Pseudomonadota bacterium | reverse complement strand
GCCGGTGCGCACGAGCGTGTCCCAGCCGAGCTGGCGGAGGTCGAACACGACCCACAGCGGATAGAAGATGCCGATCAGCTCGGCGAACCCCAGGACGATCGTCGGCCCGAGGAACCGTCGCTTGAACGGGACGATGGCGAGGTTGCCGCCCGACGGCACGGCGACGCTGCTCGCGCCCGCGCTCGGCAGGCTCGCGGACGAGTCCCGCCCGTCCGCTTTGTCGTCGCCCATCGGGCGCGAGGATACCCGGGCTTGGCTATATTGGGCCATGGCCGCGGGCATGCGCGCGACGATCTGGTGCGGGCTATTGGCGCCCACCCTGGCGTGGGCCGATGCGCCCACGACCCGCGAGTACGCGATCGAGCTGTACGACGGCGCGGCGCTCGGCAACGCGGCCACCATCGCGATGGGCGGCGCTGCGGTCGCCAACGCGATCGGCTCGGCGGGCACGCTGGTCAATCCGTCGGCGATGGCGGTCCGTCCGACGACGGACACGGACGCGTGGAGCTGGGACTACCACCTCGACGCGGTGTCGAGCTCGCTGTCGTCGGACGTCGACAACAACGGGCGCTCGGACGCGCACGTCGGAGGCACCTCCGCGCTGACCGCGGGGCTCGGGATCCGCTACCACGACTGGGCGCTCGCGGTCACCGGGACGTACCAGACCGCGCCGCTGGTCGGCTCGACCGTGCCGATCGGTGCCGGCGCCGCCCAGCGCGACGTCGCGCTGGACGGCCAGACGACGCGCTCGATCGTCTCGCTCTCGAAGTACGTCCCCCAGATCGACGTCGCGTTCGGCGCGTCCCTCGATCTCGCGAAGTTCGAGATCACGCCGGACTGCTCCGACGCGGGGTGCGACACCCTGTTCGCGATCAGCGCGGGCGGCGTCGGGCTCGGCGCCACCTGGATGCCGAGCCTCACGAACGTCCGCGTCGGGAGCTCGCTCCGGTCGACGTTTCGTGGCGGCCAGGTCGACGCGAACGCGCGTGGGTGCGATCCGATGGACTGCCTCGGCTACGTCCTGCCCAGGACCGTCGTGTCGCCGTGGCGATTCGCCTCGGGGATCGCCTACCGGTGGGCCGACACCGCATGGAATCAGCTGGTGGGCGGGCTGTTTCGCGACGAGCGCTCGCTCACCGTCGTCGCCGATCTCGTCGTGACGGGCGCCTCGACCGACGCGTTCGGGCTCGAAGATTTCGGGCTTCACGAGCTCCACGCGACCGGCCGCCACGTCGCGGTCTCGCCCCGCGCGGGGGCGGAGCTCGAGTGGCTCCCCGGACGGCTGCGCGTGCGGGCGGGCAGCTACTGGGAGCCGGCGCGGTTCGACGACGTCAACGGGCGCGTCCACGCGACGTTCGGCGTCGAGGGGCGCGTCTTCGAGGTCCACCTGCTGGGGCTCCGGCGCGGCCGGATCACGCTGACCGGGGACGTCGCGCGGCGGTACTCCAACGTGGGCGTGTCGGTGGGCTTCTGGCACTAGACCCAGCGAGCGGCTATGTTTCGCCGCGCATGACCAAGCTGCCCGCAAAGACGAAGATGATGACGAAGATGCTGTGTGTCACGAGCGTGCTGGCGCTCGGCGTCGGCTGCGAACACACCAAGAAGGACCCGACCAAGGACACCGTTGGTGGCGCCACCGGCAATGCCGGCAATGGCAGTGCGGCGATGACCGCACCGAAGCCCAGCGCCGAGATGCCGAAGCTCGACAGCGACGCGGTCCGGCCGCCGACCAAGGATGATCTGGCGGGTTACCTCGCCAAGGTCCCGGGCACCGGCAACAAGCTGATGGCGCTGATCGAGACGAGCATGGGCTCGTTCCACTGCCAGCTGTATCCGGACAAGACGCCGATGACGGTGGCGAACTTCGTCGGCCTCGCGACCGGCCAGAAGCCGTGGACGAACCCGAAGACCAACACCACCGAGAAGGGCGTCCCGTTCTTCGACGGGCTGATCTTCCACCGCGTGATCCCCACGTTCATGATCCAGGGCGGCGATCCGCTCGGACGTGGCATGGGCGGCCCGGGCTACAACTTCGACGACGAGTTCGTCTCGGACCTGACGATGAAGCCCGGCGTGCTCGCGATGGCGAACGCCGGCCCGGGGACGAACGGCAGCCAGTTCTTCATCACCGAGGGGTCGCCCGAGCACCTCAACGGGCACCACACGATCTTCGGCCAGTGCGCCGAGGTCGACCTCGTGACCAAGATCGAGGCGGTCCCGAAGGGCCCGGGCGATCGCCCGGTCGACCCGGTCACGATCACGCACGTCACGTTCACGAAGGAGTGAGGACGTACTCGCGCTCGCTCGTCGGCCAGAACGCCGCGAGCTCGGCGAGGCCGACGCCTGGACCGAAGATGCGCCGGACCTGCGAGCGATAACACGCGACCATCGCGAGGTTCGAGCCGCGACGATCGCGGGCCCGGAGGCATGACGTGCGTCTGGGACGATCGTCCCGGAGCCGCGCCGAGAGCTCGGCGGCGACGTCGCGCCGCTCGGCGGCGGTGACGAAGGCGGCCGCATGGTGCGCATCGATCTGCGCGAGGATCTGGCGTGGGGTGAGGTGGACGGCGCGCCCGCCGCACAGCTCGCGGCGTCGCAGCGCGACGAACGCCGGCACGAACGCGTAGGGCCGGTCGGCGTAGAACCGCGCCCCCCGCGGGGCCGCGGCGAACGTCGTGCGGTGATCGATGTGGCCGCCGATGCCGAGCGGGATCCACACCTCGCTCGCCCCGCGCGCGTGGGTGCGGATCGCGCCGCGGAGCTCGCGCACGAGCGCGCGATCCAGCGCGGCGTCGAGCACCAGCGCGCGGAACGTCGGCGCGATCCCGACGCGATCGGGGGCGTCGTCGAAGCCGAGATCGAGCTGCCGCGCGCCCGCGAGCGCGCACGCCGCGCCATCCTCGGCGGCGCGGCGCTGTTCGACGGCGCGGTGCCGCGTGCGCGTGAACAGGCTGATCACGAGGTCGCCCGGGCGAACGCGGCCGCCGCACGACAGCGCGACGTCGTCGAAGTGTGGCGACACGAAGACCCTCATCCCGCCACGATCGCCCCGCCGACGCCGAACCCGATCGTGACGACGAGCGTGCCGGGCGGCACCCGGCTCGCGCGCGCGGCGAGCACCGCGTCGTTGACGACGTGGGCGGCTCCCAGCGCCGCGACGAGCCCCGGATCCGGATCGCGCCAGCAGTACGTGCACGACCGCGGGACGCCGTCGACGATCTCGCACGGCAGCCCGACCGTGACCTCCCGCGCCTCGGCGCGAAGCGGCGCGAGGACGTCGACGAGCCAGGCGATCGTCGACGTCCTCGCGGCCTCGCGCTCGTGGAGCGGCACGCCATCGCGGAGCGGCGCACGCCCGAGGTCGCGCGCGACGCGCCAGGTGCGGCCGTGCGGATCGGCGAGCTTGACCGAGGTCTGGCCGACGTCGGCGCACGGCGCCGCGCCGCGGGCCGCGGCGAACGGATCGGGCTCGACCGTGCACGCCCACCGCGCCGCGATCGCGGCGACGATCGCATCGGTCGCGCCGCCGCCGACGACGTGGACCCGATCGAACACGTGCGGCGCCGACCACGCGGCGAGCGCTGCGGCGAGGTGGTCCGCGAAGTCAGCATCGTCACGGCGCTCCTGGAGCAGCTTGCCGCCCGCCGGCAGATCCCAGATCTCGACGGGGATGATCGGCCTCGCCTCCCGCCCGCGCGAGGTCACTTCGTCTCCGAAATCGCGGGCCACGGATCGCCCGGCGCGACGTGCAGGCGATCGACCGCGAAGCGCTCGGCGCGGTACGCCACCCGACAGGCGGCGAGCGCGACGCGGAACACGAGCGGCCCACGGTCGCGCCCGGGTGGATCGCGCGTCGCGGGGAGCTCGGGGAACAGCGCGTCGATGCGCTCGAGCTCGCGCCGCATCCGCCGGTAGTAGCGATACATCCCGCGCAGGGTCTCGGGCGCGCGAAACCGGATCATCCCGTCGGCGGTCTCGTGGATCCCGCGCGTGGCGCGGCTGAGGTAGACGTCGTCGACGCGCAGCGGCGCGGCGAACGCGTAGAACCGGCTCGCCGGCAGCGCCCGCGCACGCCGGGCGACCTCGGTCGCGTCGGGCACGTGCCACGCACGGATCGCGAACAGCTTGCCGGAGAACCACGTCGGGTGCGCCGCGCGGGGACGCTCTGCGTTGTAACGATGTAGTGCGCGCGCGAGCGGCGACCGGCGCCGCGGCGCGAACGGCTGCTTCGGGGGCACCGCGACGCGCGTCGCCGGATCGGCCATCGCGGCACACAACGCGGCGATCGTGCCCGGCGCGACGACGAGGTCCGCGTCGGCGAAGATCCGGAACGCCGCGTTTGGGGTCGCGGCGACGCCGGCCCGCTGGGCGGCGACCTTGCCCCCCGACGACACGATGCTGCGCACGCCGCGCGCGGCGACGATCGCGGCCGTGGCGTCGGTGCAGTCGTCGAGCACGACGAGGAGCTCGGTCGCGTCACCGGCGTCGGCCAGGAGCGAGTCCAGGCACGCGCCGATCGCGCGCGCCTCGTCGCGCGCGGTGACGATGATCGGCGGCGAAGCCGGGGTGATCGGCGGCGAAGCCGGGGTGATCGGCGGCGAAGCCGAGCTCACCGGGCGTGTTCCACCAGATCGGCCGCCCCCACGCTGCCGTCGCGCGCGTAGCTCTCGCGGACCGCCGAGCAGTCCAGGCGCAGCATGCAGTCGAGCGTCGCGTCGCTCGCGGTCTCGAGATCGACGGCGAGGCCCGCCCCGGCCCGCTCCACGAACGCGGCGGCGTGCGGCTGGTCGTTGCAGATCGGCGCGACGAGCATGGGCACGCCGAACGCGCATGCCTCCATCACGGAGTTCGCGCCGCCGTGGGTGACGAACCCGTGGACGCGCGGGAGCAGCTCGAGCTGATCGACGTGGCGGCCCATCGGCGCGACAAGCGCGAGATCGAAGCGCGCGCACGCGGCGGCGAGCCGCGCGAACCGCGCCGGCTGGTACCACGCCTGGCTGCCGAACGACGCGTAGACGACCGCCCGGTCCCCCACGAACCCGAGGTCGACCCGCTCGCCGCCACGGCGCCCGCCGAGCGACGGCCCGACGAGGTGCACGGTCTCGTCGACGACGCCCCCGAAGGCGGGACCGACGAGCGCCTCGGTCGCGAACACCGCGGTGCCGCGGGGCGACAGCACGTCGGACACGCGGAATCGCGCCGCGAGGCCGTGATCCGCGAACACGGCCTGACGCTCGCCGTCGAGCGCACGCAGCGTGCGGACCAGCTGGGAGTCGGTGTCGTCGGCCACCACGGGATTGAGCGACGTCGCCCAGCCCACCCACGGCACGCCCGCGAGCTCGGCGGCGATCGCGGCGTCGTAGGCCATCGTGTCGATCGCGACGACGTCGGGCTGCACCTCGCGGAGGATCGCGCGCAGCGGCTCGACGCCGCGGCGCGGCGCCTCGACGAGCAGCTCGCGGATCCAGTCTGCGAGCCGGGGCGGGTCGACGAGCACGCGCGCGAGCTCCTCGCCGCGGAGCGCCGTCGACGGTGGCGGCGCCCCGGGTGGGATCGCGATACGGTCGACGCCGGCCGCGCGCAGCTCGTCGGCCACGTCACAGGTCGCGGCGACGACGACCTCGTGGCCACGGCGCACGAGCTCCGCCACGGGGCCGAGCAACGGATGGTAGTGCCCGCGCTCGGGCAAGGTCACGACGAGCACCTTCAGCTTCTTCATGCGGTCACCTCGTGGGCGATCGCCCAGTGCTGTAGACAGATCACGCGGAACAGCTGCGCGCGCTCCGCCTCGTCGAGCGTCCGCGGATCGTCGACGAGCCGCCGCACCATCGGCAGGTCGACGACGGCGGCCACGACCGGGTGCGGCTCGTCGATCACGCGGCGACAGGCGGCGCGATAGGTCGCCAGCGCGCCCTGGTCCTTCGGCAACGCCGACTTCACGCGGGTGCGGATCGGCTCGGGCACGAGGCCGCGCAGCGCGTCGCGGAGCACCTGCTTGTCGACGCCCCGCGCCGGGCCGATCCGCGCCGCGAGCTCGACGAGCGCGTTCGCCGCGAACGGGACGCGCGCCTCGAGTCCGAAGGCCATCGTGTGAATGTCGCCGTTGTGGAGCAGCCGAGGCAACCACCGCTCGACGATCAGTTGTCGAGTGCCGGCCTCGAGCCGCAGGTCGACCGGGAGCTCCGGGCGAATGGGCACGCTGCCGAGCCGTCGCACGATGACCATCGGGTCCGCGACCGCCTCCGGATCGAGGAGGAAGTGGTAGCCGTGGTGGAGCTCGTCGGCCGCGTCGCCGACCAGGACGCCCTTGACGTGCGTCGACGCGGCCCGCGCGAGGGCGCGCTGCGACAGCTCCTGCTCCCACGCCGGGAGCGCGTCGTCGACGCGCGCGATCGCGGCGAGCTCGCCGTCGAGCGAGGTCGGCTCCCACCTCACCTCGTGGTGCGCCCGCTCGGCCGCGGCGAGCCGCGCGAACGGCGTGTCGTCGGACACCACGAGGCGCGAGCGCTGCTCGTGCGCCCACCGAGCCTGGTGGTCGAACACGAGCGTGAACGCGGGCAACGCGCGCGGCGCGACCGCCGCGATCGCGGTGGAGTCGAGCCCCCCGCTGAGGAAGATGCCGAGCGGCGCGTCGGCATGCAGCGCGCCACGCACCGCCGCCTCGAACGCGGCGCGCAGGTCGCCGGGGCCGACCGTCGGATCGTCGCTGGGGCCCCAACGCCAGTAGCGCCGCTCGTCGACCCGGCCGCGCGCGACGTGCAGCCGGGTCCCGGGCGCGAGGTACTCGACGCCGGCGAACGGCGAGCGCGTGGTGAACGCGGGGGCCACGAGGTACTCCACGATCGCGTCGACGCGCGGCCGCATGCGATCGAACATCGGGGCGAGCGCCTGCGCCTCCGACGCGAACGCGAGGCCATCGGGCAACCGCGTGAACGCGAGCGGCTTGACGCCGAGGCGATCGCGCACGAGCGCGAGCGTGTCGGCGGTGGCGTCGTACACCGCGAACGCGAACATCCCGTCGAGCCGCTCGACGCACGCCTCGCCCCACCGCGCCCACGCCGCGAGCACGGTCTCGGCATCGCTGCGCGATGTCCAGGCGCGCGCGCCGATCGCCGCGCGCAGCTCCTCGTCGTTGGCCAGCTCGCCGTTGTAGACGAGGTGATAGCGGCCGTCCGTCGAGACCATCGGCTGCGCGCCCGCCGGGCCGGCCGCGATCATCGCCAGCCGCGTGTGGGCCAGCGCGGCGTGGCCGACGAACACCTCGCCTCGGCCGTCGGGCCCGCGGTGCGCGAGCCGCCGCTGCATCTGGCGCAGCTCGGTCGCCGACGCGCGCGCCGGGCGATCGAACCGCACGACGCCGGCGATGCCGCACATCAGCGGCCCTCGAGATCGCGCACGAGGTGATCGAGCGTGGCCCACCCGACGCGCGCGCGATCGGTCGACAGGTCGACGGGCAACGCGAGCCGCGCCGCGAGCCGCGCGATCCGCGCGCGATCGAGGATCGGCTCGAGATCGAGCTCCGGTACGAGCCGCCGCCGCTTCGGCTGATCGGCGAGCCAGCCGAGCTTG
>JAPLLF010001067.1 GCA_026387715.1 Pseudomonadota bacterium | reverse complement strand
GCCGACCTCCTCGGTCGCGAGCCGTCCGGCCTCGCGCTGCTCGAGGACCGCGACGCCGACCGCGCCCCAGTCTCCGAGCCGCCGCGCGACGCGTCCACCCGCGAGCCAGTCCCAGGTCCGCCCGCCGAGCTGGGGGACGACCGGGATGCCCGCGACGACCTCGACGTCGAAGCGGTGCGGCAACCGCACGCGCGCCGACGCGCCGTCGACGTGGACCGGGCGCATCGCCCCGAGCATCGACACGAACCGACCCACGGTGCCCCGGACACGATCGCCCATGGCCTTGCCGTGGAGCGCGATCACGAGGACGTCGCCGCCGCCATCACCCATCCACACGACCGCCTCGGCCGACAGCGGACTGGTCGCCGCGTCGGCCTCGAGCGACAGCAGCCCGACCGGGCTCGTCGTGCTCGCCAGCGCATCCGCGCGCAGGCGCAACGGATCCGCGGACGCGATGGAGGACACCGCGAGCACCGACCCGACCGCGAGGACGACCTGCTTCACGCGCCGTCCTCGGCTGCCTCGGGCTCGGCCTGCTCGGCCGCGTCCGCTTCCCGGGCAACCCGCTCGGCCGCGCCCGACTGGCGCAGATCGCGGAGCACGACGAACACGAACAGCCCGAAGGCGAGCGTGCCGAAGCCCTGCCCCACCGTCATCGCGAGCATGACGGGCATCGGCGTCGGCGCCAGGATCGACCACGCCATCAGCACGAGCCCCAGCAACGTGAGGATGACCGACACCCGCAGGAGTGACTTCGAGGGGCGACCTCGCACGATCCGCGGGAGCTTCACGGTGCCACCTTCCCGCTCGGATCGGTCGGCGCTGTCCCGCCCGGATCGACGACCGGGACGACGGGATCCTTGCTGAACGGGTGCGAGGGACCGTGACAGCCCGCGCTCGCGCAGCTCACGCGCCCGCTGGCGATCTCGGACGTCAGGCTCGCGTGCTCCGGCACCGCGCGCCACAGCGGCAGCTCGGTCGAGTGGCAGTGCATGCAGGTCGCGTTCTGGAACGGCTTGCGGATGTGGATCGACTTGCGCGCCTCCTCGAGCGACATGTTCCGGTAGTTGAACGTGTACTCGTACACGTGCCGGAGCCCGCCGAGCTTGGTGACGATGGTGCCGAACATGCCGTAGTCGGCGTGGCACGCGTAGCAGTTGTCGTGACCGAACATCTCGTTGCGGGCGTGCCGCGACGCGAGCGACTTGCTCTCGGGATTGCTCGAGTCGTCGGAGTACGGCGTCATCACGTGACACGAGCCGCAGAAGTTCCGCGACTTCATCGCCTCGTAGCCAGACACGTTGCCGGTCGCCGCGGTCGCGAGCGGCAGGACACCGATCCCGAACAGCAGCGCGATCTTCGTCGTGCGCGTGCTCTCCGGCTTGCGCACGAGGTACCACACCCCGAGGATCGCGGCGATCGCCGCGCTTGCGAGGGCACCGGCCCCGAACGGATTACTGGAGATCCACGTCGCCATCGATGTGCTCGCTCGATCCGTTGTTGATGATGATGCCGCCGAAGCCATCGACCGTTCGGGGATGACAGGTCGTACACGTCGAGAGACTCGTCGCCGTCACGTGCGCCGCGGTGGCGGGTGGGATGCCGTGGCAGCTGCCGCAAATGACCTCGCCCATCGAGGTCCACGGCGGGTGCGCCGGGCCATGACAGGTGTTCGCACAGGTCTGCGCGTCGTGATCCCAGCCGACCGCCGCGACGACCTCGGCGGGACCGATCGAGTCGATGTGGCCGACGGACGCGATCGTCGTCGGGACCACGTGACACGTCGCGCACGCGATCGGCGCGGCGAGGCGCGTCCGCCCGGTGAGGTGCGCCTGATGGGCGCCGCTCGACTGATCGTGACAGCCGTTGCAGCCGGGTTGCGTGCCGATCTGCACGACGCCGTCGACGTGCGGCGCGGTCGCGGGATGGCAGGTCGCGCAGTCGCTGCGTACGTGACTCGCCGGTGGGATCCCGTGACAGGTGCCGCACGCGCCGGTCGAGGCGGTGTCCCAGCGCGGGCGAGCCGTGCCATGACAGGACGCGTTGGTGCAGGTCGCGCCGTCCCACGTGCCGGTCGTCAGCACGACCTCGGGCTTCGGGGTGATGTCGCCGACGATGTGTCCGGGGGCATCCCAGCTCGCCGGCACGACGTGACAGGTGGCGCACGCCAGGCCCTTGGCCTTGTGCGCGAGGTGCGCGTTCGTCGTCGGGCCGTCGCGATGACAGGTCACGCAGGCGGTCGGCCCGGCCTGGTGACACTTCAGGCACGAGACCTTCGCCGCGCCACCGTCGAACGCCTCGCCATGACACCGGGCGCAGATCGCGAAGTCGTACCCGCGGCGAGCGAGCTCGCGCCCGTGGAACGCGTCGCTCGCTGGATCGAGGATCCCGACGGGATGGATGCGGACCTCGCAGGCGTCGCATGGCTCCGTCGGATCGCGTGCCTCCGAGCACGCCGCGACCAGCGCGACGAGCGCGAGCGCGAGGATGCAGGCCGCGGGCTTCACTTGATGCCGTGCAACACGCCGACGTCGTACGCGGCGCCAGGTCCATGGCAGGTCGCGCACGACTCGACGCCACTCGGGGTGGTCGCGAGCTCCGCATGAGCGGTGACGTACGGCGCGTCGTGACAGCTCGTGCACACCGACGTCTCGGGACGGATCGAGACCGTCGACGTCGACGTCCAGTACGGATCGTCACAGTACGCGTTGCCGTCGTTCGCGCCCGGCTCCGAGCAGGTCATCTGGAGGCGCGTGCTCGGCAGGTACGCTGGCGACGCGGCCATCGGCAACGTCCAGTTCTTCGCCGCGTGGCACGCCTCGCACTCCGACGTCGGCCGCGGGTACCGGACCTCGTTGAAATCGAGCGGCGTGCCACCCGGCAGCGCGGCGCTCGGCGCCGGGAAGCCGAACAACGTGTACGGCGTGGCGAGCTGCTCGCCGCGATGGATCTTGTGGATCATCACGCGGAAGTCGACGCTCTCGACGAGCAGCGACGAGCCCTCGAACCGCGCCGCGCGCGTGTCGTTCGCCTTGTTCGGGTTGTGGCACATCACGCAGTAGTTCGCGTTCTTGCGCCCGCCGCCGTGCGCCGAGAGATCGCGATGGCAGCTGTTGCACAGCGCGCCGTCGACGATCGTACGACGGGGCACCGCGACCGCGTCGGTGACGGCGAACGCGAACACCGGGGAGGTCGCGGCGAACCGCGGCGCCGCCGGCGTGGGCTGCAGGTAGCCCTCGAGCCCGACGGTGTAGCTGCCGGTCGCGAGCGCCGGGATGGCGGCGCTCGCCGGGAAGTTGTACGTGAATCGCCCCGCCGCCGCGTCGACGGGAGCGATCGTCCCGACCGCGCCGGAGCCCTGCATGCGGGCCTGCCACGAGGTCGCGTAGTCGGTGTTCGGACCCGCGATCGTCGCGGTCAGGCTGGTCAGCGGCGCCCCGAGGACGTCGCGCGGCACGCCGTCGACGAGCGCCTGGAACGCGAGCACCGGCGTCTGGCCCGGGCCGGTGCTGGACATGCCCTCGATCACGAGCGCGACCTGGGTCGCGTCCGGCGCGAGCACGCCGACGAGGTGCTTGTCCGCGATGCCGGCGAGCCCACCCGACGCGGGGTGGCACACGCCGCACATGATGTCGTCGGGTTGTGGGCCACCCTGGTGGATCGTCTTCCCCGTCGGCACGGGGTAGGCGAACACCGTCGCGTCGTGGCACGAGGTGCACGCCGCGACCGACGCGCGGGTCTTCCAGCGATCGGCCTGCGCGCCGGCGTGACACGAGGTGCAGTTCGAGATCTCGTGGGGGAACTCGACCGACGAGAAGTCGTTCACCGACTGGTTGAAGCCGATGATCTGATACGGATGGCCGGCGGCGACGCTCGGCAGGTCCTTGCCGCGATGGATCTTGTGGACCATCACCTTGAAGTCGAGCGTGTTGCCCGAGTCTGGATCCGTCGATTGTGGCTGGTGACACAGCACGCACTGCGCCGGCTTCGTCCAGCGACCGCCGTGCGCCGACAACGTACGGTGGCACGAGCCACACGAGGCATCGGTGACGAGCTCGCGCGTCGTGAGCGTGCCCTGATCGGGACGAACCGAGAGCGTCGCACGCGCGAACGCGTCTCCGCGGATCGCGTACGCGCCGACCGTCTGCGCGCGCGTCGCGTCGAAGTCGGTGATCGGCGCGACGAAGTCGTAGGCGTAGGTGCCGAGGGCCGCATCGAGCACGCGCAGCGTGCCGGTCGATTCGGTCGTCGCCTGGGTCGCGCTCACCGACGTCGTCGGGTTGGTCTGCACCCGCGTGGTGTACGCGGTGTACTGCGCGGGCTCGCCGGCCGCGTCGATCGCGAGCTGCGCGAGCACGAAGCCGAACGACACCGCACCTGCGGTCAACCGGCCGCTCGGATCGAGCGGGATCCCGTTCGCATCCTGGAGGGTGAAGGTGACCGTCGCACCGGCTGGGGCAACCTGGAGTCCGGTCAGCACGATCGCCACACCATCGCCCGTCAGCCAGGGTGCGGGATCCGCCGGATCTCCCGGTGGGCCGACGTCACCGTTCAGGCCATGCGTGCCATCGGTGCCTGGATCACCCGGGAGTCCTTGTGGACCAGCGGGACCTTCGCAAGCCACGAGGAGGAGAAGTAGGAGACCGGCGCGCATCGAACTACCTCTCTCATGACTCGAGTGAACGGACCGTAGAATTTGCCACTGAAAACCGCGCAAGGTTTGCGCGCTGTGCGCACGCGCCCGCAAGTCTTGCAGTCACGCGTGATGTTCTCCGGATGGTTCGCTGCCCTGCTCGCCGCTCTGGACGATGCGCAGCACGCCGACGAACACGCCGATACCGAGCCCGGCGAGCATCGCGGCGGAGAGGAAGCCAGCCGGCGAGCCGTCGTGGATCGCGACGCTGGTGAAGCTACCGATGAGGGCGATGAGGGGGATTGCGATGAGAGCGAAGACAGCGGCCATGCTGAGTCCGCTATGCGGCTGTCATGCCATCACGTGTGCCGTCCGAGCTGCGGGCCGATCCACAGGACAACAGGATCGTCCGGGCGGGACGAGGCAAGCGTCAGGTCCGTCCGTCGAGCACGTCGCGGACCTTGCCCGCGAGCGAGCTCGGCGTGAGCGGCTTCTGGAGGAACGCCACGGTCGTCAGGACGCCGTGCCGAACGACGCTGTCATCGGTGTAGCCCGACATGAACAGGACCTTCATCCCAGGGCGCGTCTCGCCGAGCGACCTCGCGAGCGCGGGTCCCCCCATCTGCGGCATGATGACGTCGGTCAGCAGGAGGTCGATCGAGCCCACGAAGCTCGCGCCGCGCGCGATCGCGTCGTTGGGCGTCGCCGCCTCGAGGACCTTGTAGCCCTGGCGGGTCAGGATGTTGCGCGCGACCACGCGCAGCTGATCGTCATCCTCGACGAGCAGGATCGTCTCGTCGCCTCCCTCCACGGGGCGCGCGTCGCCGGCGCTCGCCTCGACCTCGCCGTGGACGTGCGGCAGGTAGATCTTGAAGGTCGTGCCGACCCCGACCTCGCTGTCGACCCAGACGGTGCCTCCGCTCTGCTGGACGATGCCGAACACGATCGAGAGCCCCAGGCCGGTGCCCTTCTCCTTGGGCTTGGTCGTGAAGAACGGCTCGAAGATGTGCGCCATGGTCTGGGCATCCATGCCGCCGCCGGTATCGCGCACGGTGATCAGGACGTGCGGCCCCGGCTGGACGCCGATGTGGCGCTGCACGAATGCGGCGTCGAGCAGCACGTCCGCGGTCTCGATGGTGAGCTTGCCCCCCGTCGGCATCGCGTCGCGAGCATTGACGACCAGGTTCATCACCACCTGCTCGATGCTGCTCTGATCCGCCAGGACCCGGCCGAGCTTGCCGCCACGCACGATGACGAGGTCGACGTCCTCGCCCAGCAACCGGTGGAGCATCTTGCGCATGTTCGCGAACGTCTCGTCGAGGTCGAGCACCTTGGGCGCGAGCACCTGCTGCCGGCTGAACATCAGGAGCTGGCGCGTGAGGTTCGCGGCCCGCTCGCAGGCGTTGTGGATCTCGGTGGCATCCTCGCGTCGCGGGTCGACGATCGCGAGATCGTCGATCAGCATGCCGGCATACCCCATGATCACCGACAGCACGTTGTTGAAGTCGTGCGCGACGCCGCCGGCGAGGCGCCCGACCGCCTCCATCTTCTGCGCGTGGCGGAGCTGCTCGGTGGTGTCGTGGAGCGCCTGCTGGGAGCGTGACCGCTCGCTGAGATCGACGCAGAACGCGATGCTGTGCTGCGCGTCGAGCATCGTGAACCCGACGAGCATCGGGACGTGCTCGCCGTGCTTGTGGATCGCCGCGGTCTCGTAGGGCGAGACCGTGCCGTGCGCGGCGAGGGTCCGCATCGCCGCGGCGGTGCGCTCGGCGTGATCCGGCGGGATGAGCGTGAGCCAGTTGAACGCGGCGTCGGTCAGCTCGGCGACGCTGTAGCCGACCATGGCCGCGTACGCCTCGTTGGCCGTGTGGATCCGGCCGGTCGAATCAGCCGTCAGCGTGCCGATGATGCCCGACTCGGCGAGCCGCGCGAACCGCGCCTCGCTCAGTTGCAGGGCATCGGTGGCGCGCCGATCGTCGGTGACGTCGCGGACGTTGGTGACGATGGCGGCGACCGCCGGATCGTCGAGCATGTTGGTCGTCGTGACCGAGACCCAGCGCGTCGCGCCGTCGCGGCGAACGATGCGGCACTCGATCTCACGAGGCGCCGCTGTGATCTCGCGCACCCGCGACTGCTCGCCCACGATCCGCGCGCGGTCGTCGGGATGGACGAGCTCGAGCAGGTTGCGCCCGACGAGCTCCTCCGGGCGCCACCCGTAGAGCGTCATCGCCGCGGGGCTGGTGTAGACGAGGTTGCCGGCGCGATCGCTCAGGAGCACGACCGCGGCGCTCCGCTCGATCAACGCCTGGAACCGGTGCGCCTGCCGGCGATGATCCTGCCGCATCCGGGCCTCGCGGAGCTCGCGTTCGACGACGACTGGCAGCCGCGCGAGGTTCGCCTTCGCCACGTAGTCGTGGGCCCCGGCGCGCATCGCCGCGACGGCGAGCTCTTCGCCACCGGTCCCCGAAACGACGATGAACGGCAGATCGACGCCGGTCGCACGGACGAGCGCCATGACCGCGAGCGCGTCGAAGCCGGGGAGCGTCCAGGCGCTGATCACGGCATCCCAGCGGTCCTTGGTGAGGGCATCCTGTAGCGCGGGCAGACTGTCGACGCACACGCACGCGCTGGCCGGGTCGGCGCGCTGCAGCTCCCGCATCACCAACGTCGCGTCGGCCGCCTTGGCCTCCACGACGAGGATCCGGGTCGGGCCGTGTTCGGTCGTCACGATCCCACCCATGCTTGCATCCTCCACATCGCCCCCTTCCAGACAACGTTCAGCGTAGCCCAGGAAGTTTGCTGGCGGCACGGCCGGTGCAGATTCCGAGTGCATGTCGCTCCACCCCCACACGTCCGAGGAACCCCTGGCCACGTTCCTGACGCACAATCACACCCGGCTCGAGACCCAGTTCCAGAGCCTGCTCGAGGCGATGGCCGCGGGCGCTCCGGAGGCCCGCGAGCTCTGGGGGGCGCTCGATCACGAGCTGCTCGCGCACATGGAGGCCGAGGAGCGATACGTGTTGCCCGCGTTCGCGAAGGTCGACCACGACGAGGCCAAGCAGCTGCTCCGCGAGCACGGCCTCCTCCGCGAGCAACTCCTCGAGCTGGGCGTGGCCGTCGACCTGCACGCGATCCGCTTCGAGCGGTCGCGCGAATTCATCAACCGGCTGCGCGCGCACGCCGCCCGCGAGGACCGCCTCCTGTACCGCTGGGCCGACCTCAAGCTCTCCGCCGACCTCGCCACCGCAACCCGCCGGCACGCGCGCCGATGAGCGATCCCGCCGGGTTGACGACGACCGAGGCGACGCGACGACGCGCCGTCGGTGATGGATTCGATGGAGTCCAGCGCCTCGATCTGGTCGAGTTCCGCCAGTGCGGTGCCGAGCGGGTTGTCCGCGATGACATGCTTGCCGTGTTTGAGGGCCTCGAGGGCGTTGGCGCCGCGTTTGCCGTAATAATCGCCGA
>JAPLLF010000113.1 GCA_026387715.1 Pseudomonadota bacterium | reverse complement strand
TACGAGACGGGGTCTATGTCACTTCGCGCAGCGAGAACGGATCTTGAACCGGTAGTAGCCCAGCTCGTCCTTCCAGTACTCACCGTTAAATTTCCACTGAAAGTGCTCGTCGTCAATGACAATCGGCTCTTCCTTGGTCTTGCTCGAGATGCGAGCACCCGCGGCCTCGGCCGAGAGCTTGTCGCCCTTGGCCTGCAGGATCTCGTACTTGATCTTGGAGCCGTCGCGGGCGAGCGCACCGAGCTCGCGCGAGAGCCGCGCGACGCGATCACGGGCGACCTTGCCGGCATCGGCAGCGGCGACCGACTGCTGCACGGTGAGCTCCTGGAGGACCTCACCGGCGACCTGCGTCGTCTGCCACGCCTTGTCGGACTTGTTGAGGATCTCGAGCTCGTGGTTGAGCTCGTCGACCCAGGCGAACGTCTTGAGCAGCGTCTTGTCGGCGAGCACCGAGAGCACGAGGCGCTGGGTCACCGGGTCGAGGCCAGCCTTGCCCGCCTTTACCTTCTTCACGTAGTCGTAGAACTCGGCGTTGTCCTCGTACTTCGCGACGAGGTCGGCCAGGTTCTTCTGCAGCGGCCCGTACTTCTCGTTGTACTCGGAGATCGCCTCCTGAGCCTGATCGTAGAGGCAGTAGTTGAAGTAGATGACGGCCTTGAGGAGCACGCTCTCGGGGAAGAACTGGTTCTCGAAGTACGGCGCGTTGAGCGTGTGGATGTTGCCGAGCGCCTTCGAGTTGAGCGTCTTCATGAAGTACGCCCAGGACGCCTCGAACAGCGACTCGGTCCAGTCGAGCGAGTCCTGCGGCAGCTTCTCGAAGTACTTGATCGACGTGTCGAACTGCTGCGTCGAGTAGAAAACGCGCGCCATCTGGAGCTGCGCGAGCTCGCGGTAGTTGTCGACGTCGACCTGCGCGTACTGCTTCGGGCGTTCCTCGCCGATCACGAGGATGTCCTTGAAGGCGTCGACGGCGGGCTTGCCTTCGTACTTGCGGACGTACGTCACGCCCTCGAAGAACTTCGCCTTGATGAAGAACTCGCTGTCGCGCGAGACCTGCTGGAACAGTCCGATGGCCTTGTCGAAGTCGCCATCGCCACCATGACGGTAGTAGTGACGACCGAGGAGGAAGAGCAGCTCGTTCTTCACCGACGCGAGCGACGGATCGCCGAGCGCCGACGGATCGTAGGTGCCGATCATCTCGAGGATGCCCGACGTCTCGGGGAGGACGCGCGAGAGCGCGGCCAGCCACTTGAGCGCCGCCCCGTGATAGGTGTGCGCGTCGCCGGCCTTGACCATCTTGTCGAAGTAGGCGAGCGAGCCGGCGTAGAAGCCCATCTGGTAGAGCGTCTTGCCCATGAAGAACTCGGCGCGCTGCTTGTTCTTCGCGTCGTCGCCGCTCTCACCGTCGAGCACCTTCTTGAGCTCGATGGACGACGAGAAGAAGTCCTTCTTGTCGTAGAGCTTGATCGCGCGCTCGAGCGTCTTCGACGCAGGGCCGCTCGCGGCGTTCTCCGGTTCGAGCTCCATCTCCTCGCCCTTGGCCGGGGCCTTGGGTTGCGCGTTCGCCCCCCGGGGAGCGAGGAGCGCGAGGCCGGTGATGGCCGCCAACGAGTACTGAGTGATCAAGCGCATCGAGTTCCTCCGAATTGGTTGCGAGCTAGTGCCGGTCTTCGCATGGTCTTCGCAACACACTGCCGCCAGTGCCTAGGGACGGGCGAATCATCGTGGAAGCCCTCCCGACGTGTCAAGGCAGCGAAGCGATGGCGATCCATTGGCCGACACATCGATCGGCGACCGGTTGCATCCATGCGGATCGCCTTCGTTCGCATGAGACGTTCGCTTGACTTGGATATGCCTCCACATACTATCGGGCCCCATGATCCGGTCTGGCCACGCGGCATTCGTCCTCCTCCTCGCCTTCACCGAACTCACCGGTTGTTCGGCGACCCCGGTCGGACGGGCGTGCGACCTCGGCGGCAGCCTCCCCGCTCCGACGGAAGTCGTCGTCGCCTCGCCGTCCCTCGACTGCGTCTCGCGCACCTGCCTTCGCTATCCAGCCAACCCGGGCAAGGAGCTCCCCGACGGGGCCGTGTATCGCGAGGACATCGGGCTCTGCACCGCCGAGTGCTCGGCCGACGACGATTGCGAGCGCGTCCCCGAGTCGCCGTGCGTGTCCGGCTTCACGTGCGGCATCGCCGTCACCGTCGGTCCGTTCTGCTGCCGCAAGTTCTGCATCTGCAAGGACTACGTGATCGTGCCCGAGAGCGGCGCGCTCGACACCCCGCTCGCGTGTGATGCGTCGAAGACCGAGAACGCCTGCTGCAATCTCCCCGGCCGCGTGGGTGACGCCGCCGCGTACCCGCTCTGCAACATCCCGAACCAGTAGTCATCGGGTCAGGCGCCAGGCGTCCTCGACGTGTTCGAGGACCGCGCCGGTGATCGCGACGACGTCGAAGCGCGTGCGCTGGTACGTCGGGCGCTCCGCCTCCAGATAGAACGACGCGACGCGCGAGACCTGGCGCTGCTTGCGGGTGCCGACCATCTCGGCCGCGTGGCCGTGCTGATCGTCCGCGCGGCTGCGCACCTCGACGAAGACGATCGTGCTGCCGTCCCGCACGATCAGGTCGAGCTCGCCCAGATCGCAGCGGTAGTTGCGCGCGACGATTGTCAGCCCCTTGGCGACGAGCGCCTGCTCGGCCCGTTGCTCGTTGCGGCTGCCACGGTCGCTCGTCGATGGGACGAGCCGCGCGATCGCGACGGGTGGAGACGACGCACGTGCACGCTTCCGCGCCGCACGCGCGACCTTGGCGCGCAGCGCGACGTCGCGCTGGACGCGCTGGTGGACGTCACGATCGAGCGCCGCTTCGAGCGCGCACGCCTGACGGGCGACCAACCGATCCTGTCGAGCACCGTCTCGTGACATGGGGAGACCTCGCGAAGACCGACACGCTCCACGTGTCGATCGATGCCTCCCAGGTCGGGACGAAGTAGAAAACGAAAGCGAAAGCGAAGTCGTCGACGAGCGCTTACGCGCTGGTCTTCGACTTCGCCTTGTTGCGCTCTTTGCGCGTCGGCTTCTTCACCGGGAGCCCATCAGGCCCCAGCTCCGCGACCGTCTCGACGGCCGGAGCCGCCTCGTGCGTGTTCTCGCGCTCCTTGATACGTGCTGCCTTACCGGACAGATCACGCAGGTAGTAGAGCTTCGCCTGGTGGACGCGACCGCGCTGGACGATCTCGACCTTGTCGATGTTCGGCGAGTTGTCTGGGAAGACACGCTCGACGCCCACGCCATAGGAGATCTTGCGGACGGTGAAGGTCGAGCGCGCGCCCTTGGACGCGCGACGAATGCAGACGCCTTCGAAGGCCTGCAGGCGAGTCTTCTCGCCTTCACGGATCTTTGCCCAGACCTTGATCGAGTCTCCAGGACGGAACTCGGGGAGCGCTTGTTGCCGGCGCTGCGACTTGTCGATCGATTGAAGGATACTGGAGGCGCTCATTTGCTCAATCCCGTCGGGTACTAAGGACGCAAGGTTCTGCCAAAGATTGGCCCATCCCGTCAAGTCGGTCAGCCTCGATCACGCCCAAAGAGTCGGTCGAGGAGGATCGCTCCGGCGCTCCGGACCGACAGATGGTTGTACGGCCCACGACCGTCGATCGGCGTAAGCACCCGGGATACCGATGGAATCAGCTCGCTTGCCAGTCCCCATCCGGTGCCGAGCAGGACCAACATGGGGCGTGACGAATTCGTCAGCTCGGTGACCAGTTCGCGGGGGGTCTGGCGGGCGATCCCGGGGAATCCGTCCTCGCGAGCGGTCGTGGCGACCACGATCGGGTCATCGAGCTCGGCCACGAGCGCCTCGATCGAGGCGTGCGTGCGCACGAGCCGGAGCGCACGCGCGCGCGAGTCGGCGAGGTCCTTCGTGTTCGATCGCGCGGCTTCTTCCATCCACAAGCGCGCGACGCCGTCGGCCTTGTCGCGCTGCGAGGTGATCGGCGTGACCAGGTGGTACCCGGCGAGCCCGTACGTCATCGACGAGCGCGCGAGATCGTGGATGTCGAAGTTGGTGAGCGCCGAGGTGATCACGGCGCCGGTGCGATCCATCACCGGGTGGTGAACGAGGGCGAGATGGGTGCGTGTGTGGAGCGCCGAGATCCCGGCCTTGGCGAGCAGCTTCTCGTCGGCGGTCGACGGCGCGAACCGCGACCACAGGTCCGGACGGCGCGTGGCGGTGCGGATCATCGACTGCGTGCGCCGCCACGCCTCGATCGCTGCGTGGTTGCCCCCGGCGAGGATCGCGGGCACGCCGTCGGCGGGGCGCGTGTACTGCGGATACTCGAGCAGCCCGTTCGAGAACGATTCGTCGTCGGCGGAGCGGTCATCGCCGAGCACGCCGGGGACCAGCCGCGCCACCGCGTCGATGATGACGAGCGCGCCCAGCTCGCCACCCGTGAGCACGTAGTCGCCGATCGAGATCTGCTCGTCGATCGCCGCCTCGATCACGCGCTCGTCGAGACCCTCGTAACGCCCGCACACGAGCACGAGGTGAGGGAGCCTGGCGAGCTCGCGGACCCGCGCCTGCGTGAGCGGCGTGCCCGCAGGCGACAGCAGGATGCGATGCGCGCGGGGCTCGTGGCCGGCCGCGCGATCGATGGCCGCGAGCAGCGGGCCCGGGCGCATCACCATGCCAGGGCCACCGCCGTACGGCGTGTCGTCAACGCTGCGGTGCTTGTCGGTCGTGAAGTCGCGCGGGTTGATGGTCTCGACCGAGATCGTCCCGGCCTGCACGGCGCGACCGACCACGCCCGCGGCGAACGTCGGCTCGACCAGCTCGGGGAGGATCGTGACGACCGAGAACTTCATGCGTCGTCGGTGGCGGGTACGAGACGCAGCTCGGGCAACCCCTCGGGGGGATCGACCGTCACGACGCGTGCGTCGAGATCGATGTTCGTGACGAACACGTCGACGAGCGGCAACATCCGTTCGATGTCGCCGTCGTGGATGATGAGGAGATCCTGCATCTCGCCGGGTGACACCGCGACGATCTCGCCCCAGGCGAGGCCGTCGGCGCGACGCACGGCACAGCCGACGAGATCGTCGAGCAGCACGTCGCCATCGGTGAGCTCGAGCAGCGCGCGATCGATCTCGACGACCTTGCCACGCAGCCGCTCGGCATCATTGCGCGTGTCGATCCCGACCAGCACGAGGAGCCAGCCCCTCGTGGTGTCGCGCGCCGTACGGATCTCGTACGTCACGTCGTCGACGTAGATGCGCTCGATCGAGCCGAGAATCTGTGACTCGGGATCGTGCGTGTGCACGATCACCTCGCCACGGATCCCGTGGGCGCGTGCGATGCCGCCGATCTCGACTCGCGGCGAGTCGTCGACCGGATCATCCGTCATCTTATTCGAGGATCTCGACGAGCGTTCGCTTGCGCGAACGTGGCGCGACCTGCTGCACGATGGTGCGCAGCGCGCGAGCGGTCTTGCCGCCACGGCCGATCACCTTGCCCAGATCGGACTCGGCAACCTCAAGCTCGAAGACGTTGGCCTGGCGCTCTTCGACGAGCTCCACGCGCACTTCCTCGGGCTTGTCGACGAGGCTCACCGCCAGAAAGCGGATGAGCTCCGCCAGATCGGGTTCAGCGTTGGCCACGGACTACTTCGCCGCCGCCGCCGCCGGTGCGGCAACGGTGCGCGCCGTCCGACGGACGATCGCAGCGAGCGTGCCGCTCGGCTGCGCGCCCACCTTGAGCCACTTCTGGTACTTCTCGCTATCGAGCTTCAGCACTTTGGTGGTGGGGTGATACGTGCCCAGCAGCTCGATGAACTTTCCATCGCGCGCCTTGCGCTTGTCGGCAACGACAACACGGTAAAAGGGCGACTTCTTTTTGCCCTGACGAGAGAATCGAATCGCGACGGCCATAGGCGCGGGAATCTACGCGGGCATATCGGGCCTGTCAACGTGGTATAGGACGCCATGCCACGCCGCGTCGGGCTATTATTCGTAGCCTCTCTCGCGCTCGCCGCGCCGTCCTGCACTTCAAAAACCGAAGTGAAAGGAGGCGGTTCGGGTCCCACGCCCGACCAGGTTCGACCGCTACTTCCGGTCGCTAAACCCTCCTTCACCTTGTTTGCGCTGGCGGAGATGCGAGGACAGATCGGCCCCTGCGGCTGCACCAGCGACCCGCTGGGGGACCTGTCACGGACGGCCAAGGTCATCACCGACGCCCGCGCCCGTGGCCCGGTGCTGGTGGTCGACGCGGGCTCCCTGCTCTATGCGAAGTCGCCGATCCCCCCTCCCCTCGCGTTCCAGGAGGACGCCAAGGCGAAGCTGCTCGTGCGTTCGTACCAGGAGCCGCTCCAGGTCGCGGCGATCGGCCTGGGCCCTGCCGATCTCGCGAACGGCGTCGCGAGCATCACCCCACCCCGCCAGGCGGTGAACGCGACGGAGGGTCCGCTCGAGGCCCCCAAGGTCGTGACCGTGGGGAGCACGACGGTCGGCATCTTCGGCGTGATCGCCGCCGACACGATCGCGGCCAAGGTCAGCGACCCGATCGCCGCAGGCAAGGCGGCGGTGAAGGAGCTCCGCGGCAAGTCGGCGACGATCATCGTCGCGCTCGTGCAGGCGTCGACCAAGAAGGACGCCGTCACGCTCGTGCGCGACATCGGCGGCATCGACCTCGCGATCGCCGGGCTCGGCATCAACGCCCCCGAGCCCGATCGCGTCGAGGTCGCGCAGCAGGTCGGCGACACCTGGCTCGTCGTGCCGGCGAACCGCGGCCAGGTGCTCGCGCGCGTCGACGTGACGCTGCGTCCGGGCGCCGGCATGGTCGACGCGATCGGCCCGAGCGTCGCGGAGGCCCGCCAGGTGAACATCGCCAAGCAGCTCGCCGAGCTCGACGCCGACATCGCGAAGTTCCAGCAGGACCCGAGCGCCGATCCGAAGTTCCTCGCCCAGAAGCGCGACGAGAAGGTGCGGCTCGCCGGCGAGCGCGACGGCCTCGCAAGGCAGCCCTACGTGATCCCCGCGACCGGCAGCTACTTCACCCTCGATCACATCCGGATCAACAAGCAGCTCGCGTGCGATCAGGGTGTCCAGCAAGGCGTCTCCGACTTCTACCGCACCACCGGCGAGGCCAACGTGTTGGCCGCCGCGGGCAAGCCGGTGTCGGCGCCAGCCAAGGGGCAAGCCAGGTACGTCGGCATGGCGGCGTGCGACGACTGCCACCCCGACGAGGTCAAGCAGTGGAAGACCACCGTGCACGCCCAGGCATGGAAGACGCTCGTCGATCGCGGTCAGCAGTTCGACTACGACTGCATCGGCTGTCACGTGACCGGCTGGGACAAGCCGGGCGGCGCGAACCTCGCCCACAACGACGAGCTGCGCGACGTCCAGTGCGAGACCTGCCACGGCCCGGGGTCGATCCACGTCGACAAGGGCGGGGTCGAGAAGCCGGCCGCGATCGCGAAGGCACCTCCCCCGGACATGTGCGCGACGCAGTGCCACACCAAGGAGCACTCCGACACGTTCCAGTACGAGGCGTACCTGCGCGACATCGTCGCCGAGGGGCACGGGATCGATCGCCGCAAGGCGCTGGGCGACGGGCCGACCGGGCACACGCTGCGCAGCGCGGCGCTCGACAAGGCCGGCCGCACGCTGGGTAGCGGATGCGTGCGCTAGCGCTCACCCTCGCCCTCGCGGTCGGGGCGTGCTCGGCGACCACGCCCAAGCACGCGACCACTCCGACCGGGACGACGCGCCCGAAAAGCTCGGGGTCGACCAGCGCGACAGGCGACGTCCAGTTCGGGCTCGCCAAGCGCTATGGCGAGGTGATCGCCCTCGC
>JAPLLF010000573.1 GCA_026387715.1 Pseudomonadota bacterium | reverse complement strand
GCGGATCAGATCCGGTTGCGACAGCGTGAGCTCGTCGTAGCTGCGCGTGTGCAGCACGCCGCGCTCGTAGAGGTAGCTGCCCATCGCGCCGTCGAGGAGCATCGGGCCCTGGGCGAGGGAATCGGCGAGTTTGCTGTTACTCACGGTAGCGTTGTCCTGGTAGTGCGAGGGCCCCGAGCCGTCGGCGCACGTCGCGCACGGCCTCACCGCGACCGAGCTGGGCGAGGTGCCCGCCGTCGAACCAATCGATGTCGACGCCCCAGTGCGCCGCGAGCTCGCGCGCGTGGTCGGCGGGCGTGATGCGATCGCCGCGCCCGGCGATCACCGCGCGCGCCTCCCGCGCGACCAGCGGCGGTCGGGTCACGGGGGCGTGGACGGCGAACGCCTCCTCGAGCAGATCTTCGCTGATGCCCGCGCGCACCGCGTGCTTGCGTGCGGGGCTCGACTCGCCGTGGCTCCACATCAGCCGCGAGAACGACACCGCGGGGATCATCGCGATCGCGAAGTCGAGCGGCTCGATCGTCGCCCACAGCGCGGTCGTGTAGCCGCCGAGGCTCATGCCCAGCGCGCCGATCGCCGTGGCGGTCGTCGCGCGCAGGTGGATCGCCAGCGCGCGAAGGTCGAAGATCGCCTGACCGAAGCCCTCGTTGGTGCGGAGGGGATTCGGGCTCGGGAACAACGCGCCCGAGGCGCCAGGGGCACGAGCCCCGTGATACGGCAACACGAACGCGGCGACGTCGAAGCCGTGCTTGAGCCAGTACGCCACGTTGAACGTCACCGAGGCGACGGTGGGGTTGCCACCCGCCCAGCCGTGGATGAGCACGATCGTCGGGCGGCCGTCGCGGGACGTCCAGTGGCGCGCGTGCGCCGTCTGGTTGACCGTCGTCGTCGCGTACAGCTCGCGCGCCGCGGGGAGGAATGGTCGGTAGTCGGACGGCCAGGCGAGATCGAGCACGCGCGTGCCGAGCGGGCCTTCGCCGACGCTGGTCGTCGTGATCTCGGGGCGTGGGGGCGCCGGAAAGAACGGACTCGGCGTGCCGAGGGTGCCATCGGAGTAGGCGGCGGCGAGCTCGATGAGTCGACCGCGTGGATCCCCACGATCGAGACGGGGCGTGCGCGCCGCCATGCGCCGCTCCATGAGCCGCACCACGCCTCGGTCGATCGCCGCGGTAGCCCGCGTCAGCATGCTCATCGATCTACAAGGTAGCTGATTTCATGCAGGAACGCGGCGCGTCGCAGATGAATGCAAATCGCGCTATGACCGTCTTCATGGCGATGCGCTCCTTCGGTCTCCGTGTCGGTCTCATCGGCCTCGGTGTGCTCCTCGTGCCCCTGGCCGCCCATGCCGACAAGCTCGGCGGGTTCTCCGGCGTCGATCGCCCGTACCTCGTGAACCAGGATCGGGTGTGCAAGCCGCTGACGGTCACCGAGGGCGCGGCGCGTGGCACGCCGAAGTGCGAGACGCTCGGCGCCGATGTCGTCGCGAAGCTGTCGATGAAGGATCCCATCCTGCAGGAAGGCGCCAAGGCCACGTTCGCCGCGAAGGCCTCGGGACGCACGATCACGGTCGCCCGCAACGGCACCACGATCGTCGCGTGGGATGCCTTCGATCCGATCTCGAAGGTCGTCGGCGTCTACACCACGAAGTACGAGGATCGCGTCGGCATCGAGTACCTCACCCGGCGGGCGGGCAAGGACGTCACCGACGTCGTCGTGTTCGATCTGGGCCAGGGTGGCACCGCGATCGATCCTTCGAAGACGCCGGGGACCACGCCGCCGACCACGCCGACGACGACGCCCCCGGTCGTCGTGGATCCAAAGGTCACCAAGGCCGTCGCCGACGCGCGCAAGGCCACCAAGGGCAAGATCCTCGCCGCGTGGCAGGCGGTGCTCGCGATCGACGCGACCCACAGCGAGGCGATGTACCGGATCGCGCAGCAACACATGTCCGCGAAGAAGTCCGCCGACGCGATCGCGATGCTGCAGCGACTCGCGGCGTCGACGGCGCCCGACGCGATCGAGTGGGCGATCGAGGCGCGCTTCGATGCCGCGTTCGCGCCGGTGCGCGCCGACCCCGCGTTCCGCACGGCGACCGGCCTCGATCGCAAGGCGACCACGCCGTACGAGCGGATCATGGCGCTCGGTGGCAAGTGGGAGCAGACCGGGACCTCGTGCGACAAGGCCGAGGTCCGGCTCGATACGCTGCGCGATCGCTCGTTCAAGCTGCGGGTGAAGACCGCGTGTCAGGGGCAGAGCTTCGACCATACGTGGAAGGGGAGCTGGGAACTCGACGGCGCGGGGATCAAGCTGGTCGTGCCGACGCGCGGGCAGGCCGTCACCGACAAGGACGCGATGTCCTGCCGGTTCGAGCCCAAGGGCGACGAGGACCAGCTGCATTGCTTCATCGGCCGCGACCTCGACTTCGTCGTGTTGCCGACTCGCCGCTGAATTTCCAGCGATCACGATTACTTGCGATACCTGATCGGGGATCTCGCGCCGTGCGAATTCGCACGACTCGATGAACGAACAGTGTCAGCTGGGTGACTAACGACAAGTCACTTATGCTGAGAGTCGTGAAACGCGAGACCGGCCCCGTTCCGGCGCTGGAGCCTGCCGACGAGCAGGCGCTGATCGCGCGTTGCCGTGCACACGAACGTGCGGCGCACGACGAGTTCTATCATCGCTTCCGTCGCCAGGTGGCCGGCAACCTCTACCGCGTCCTCGGCGACCGCACCGACCTCGAAGACCTCGTGCAGGAGGTCTTCGTGATCGCGTTCCGCGGGCTCGAGCGGTTCCGTGGCGATGCCCGGTTGTCGACCTGGATCTACCGCATCTGCGTCAACGTCGCGCTCGGCAAGATCCGGACCCGCAAGCGTCGGCCGGCGGCGTACGGCGTCGCGGATCTCGACGCCGCGGCGATCGATCCGTCGCTCGTGGAGCGCCCGGAGACCCCCGAGCGCAGCCTGCAGCGCCGCGAGGATCGCGAGCGGGTGTACGTCGCGCTCGAGCAACTCGCGCCGAAGAAGCGCATCGTCCTCTACCTCCACGAGATCGAAGGGCTCGATCTCAAGCAGATCGCCTACCTCGTCGACTCCAACGCGGTCACCGTGCGCACCCGGCTGTTCTACGCCCGTCGCGAGTTCTACAAGCTGCTCGGTGCCCCACCACCGTCGGACGACCACACCACGGAGCCCGCGTGAGGCACGTCGCGGCACATCGCTGGATGGAGCTGCTCGCGGGGCGTGCCCGCCCCACCGAGCGCCGCAAGCTCGAGCTCCACGCCGCGCGCTGCCCCGCGTGCGCGGCGACGCGTGATCGGATCGCGCGTGCGAGCGCGAGCTTTCCCACGTTGCGCGCGACCTCGGCGCCCGAGCTCCCGTGGGATTCGATCCGCGCCCGCGTGCACTGGGCGGTGTCGAGCGGAAAGCGCGCGAGCGATCGGTCGATGCCCACGCGGACGTGGCGACCATGGCTCGCGATCGGGCTCGCAGGCGCTGCCACGGCAGGCGCGGTCGCGCTGATCGCGAGTCGGACCGGCACGCCACCGGCGATGGTCGCGACGACCGCGGGAGCGCCAGCCGTGGTCGATGCCGGCGTGGCGATCGTCGCGCCACGCCCGCTCGCGCCGGCCCCGCTGGTCGGGCTCGTCAGTCGCGTCGGCGGCGACGTGATGATCGATGGGTTGCGCGGCGACGTGTTCGATCGTCGGCTCGTCGCGGGCGACGTGATCGCGACGGGCGAGGGGCGCATCGACATCCAGTTCGGCGACGCGAGCGCCATCCAGCTCGCGCCTCGCTCGACCCTCGAGCTGCGCCGGTTCGACGCGCAGCACGTCGAGCTCGTCGTCGAAGGCATCGTCGACATCGAGGTCGGGCCGCGCGCCGCCGACCAGCGCTTCATCGTTCACGCCGGGACCCGCGATGTCGAGGTGCGTGGCACCCAGTTCCGCGTCGCGCACGATGGCGCGTCGACGACGGTCGCCTGCCGTCACGGCGTCGTCGCCGTGCGCGAACACGCCGCGATCACCAGCGCGATCGAAGTGCGCGGCGCGCACCGCGTCACGGTGCCGATCGCGAAGCCGGTGGGTGAGGTGCCGATCGTCGCGCTCACGACCGACGAGCTCGAGACGCTGGTCGCCGCGACGCCGTACACCCTCCCGGTGTGGTCCGATGCCTCGACCCTGGCCCGGGAGTCGGCCCCGCTCGAGCTCCGTGGGACGCGCGATCTGCGCGTCGATGGCATCGAGCACGGGGTCGCGCCGGTGCGGGTGCGCGTGATGCCGGGCCGCCACACGATCGAGGCGGCGGATCGCGAGGGGCGCTTTCGTCGGCTCGGCTTCGTCGACATCACGCCCGGCGCGGTGGCCACCTACACGGTCCCCGCGCTCGTCACGCTCCCACCGACGCGTGACCTCGCCGAGGCCGTGCGGCAACGTCGCGAGCAGCTGCGTGTCGGCATCGATCGGGTCCGGCTCGCGCGGTGTACGCGCGCGATCACGAAGTCCGGGGTCGCGGCTGGATCGGTCGAGGTCGAGCTGTCGGTCGATGCGACCGGCGCAGTCGGCTTCCTCAACATCGACAGCGATCTGCCGGCGACGACCGCGGCGTGCGTGCGCAACGTGCTCGTCGACGTGTCGTTCGGGCCCGGCGCCACGGCGACCTGGCGCGAACGCATCGACCTCTAACAACTAGAAGCGAACGCCGACGGTCACGCGCGCCGCACGGTACTCGCCGTCGGACAGCGACGACGGCGCCGTGCGCGCGAGCGTGCCGGGGACGGGGTTGCCGGTGTACACGGGCTGCGCGTCGGCCGTGCGAGAACCCATGCGCAGGTCAGCCCCGACCGTGAGCCCGTTCGGCGCGCGATACTCCAGGCCGAGGCCGAGGAACGCGTTGGTGTAGTCGGTGTCCTGGTACGCGTTGGTCTCGTTGTCGATCCCGAGCCCTGCGAGGATGGTCGGGACCACGCGTCCGCGCCCGAGGTCGAACACGACGACGCCCGCGACCGCGCGCAGATCGGTTCCGGAGCCATCTTCCGTCGCGATCCGGGTCACCTCGAGCTGACCCGCGAGGCGGTTGGTCAGCTGGACGCGACCGAACAGGTTGAGCGTGTGGTTGGCGTCCGCGCCAGCGTCCACGGCGCTCTGGGTGAGGCCGAGGCCGAGGCCCGCGCTGAAGCGACCCTCCGCGAGGACCGGGGACGTGGACGCGGCGAGCAGGAGACCGACGAAAGCTAGGCGCATGACGACGTGTCAAGCAGCCGTCGTGCCACGCCGAACCCTGGCCGAAGTCACTGGAATCACGTGCGAGACTCTCAGATTTTCGTCGCGATCCGCTCGGCGGCTCGCGTGGCGAGCGCCATGATCGTGATCTGCGGGTTCACCCCGACCGCGCTCGGGACCGCGGCACCGTCGACGACGTAGAGCCCTCGGACGTCGTGCAGCTCGTGGTCCTCGTCCACCACAGATCGCTGAGGGTCGCGGCCCATGCGCGCCGTGCCGAGCGGGTGGTAGGCCGAGAGATCGAGATCCCAGGGGCGGATCGTCGCGCGCCGGAGCGCCGCGAGATCGTCGATCGAGGTCAGCACGTCGAACCCATTGACCGGCGTGTGCACGCGCCGCGCGCCCGCCGCGAAGAACACCTGCGCCAGGACGTCGACCCCGCGCTTGATGTGCGCGACGTCCTCGTCCTGGAGCCAGTAACGGATCACCGGCTGGCCGCCCAGCGCGTGCACCGAGCCGCGCGAGGTGTCCTCGACCATGAACCCGAACGACGCGACCTTGTCGAAGCTCTCGGCGAGCCGGACGAGGGTCGGGCCGATCAGCTGGGTCATGCTCATCGTGAACTCGAGCGGCACGTGGGCGCCCTCGAACAGGATGCCTTCGTCGTGCAGGTCCTCGATCCCGTAGCCCTGGGGAATGCCCTTCCACGGCAGGATGGCCTCGTCGAACTCGGCGAGGCAGCCGGTGGCGGGATGGATCGACAGGTTCTTGCCGAGCTGTCCCGACGCTCCTCCGAGCCCGTTCGCCTCGAGCAGCAGCGGGGTCATGATCGCGCCGCACGCGACGACGACGGCGCGCGCGTGGACGGTCAGCGTGTGGCCGTGCGCGGTCCGCGCGACCACGCCACGCGCCCGCCCGTTGCTCGTGACGATGCGCGTGACCTTCGTGCCGGGGAACAGCTCGGCGCCCGCGCGCAAGGCGAGCGGGATGTAGCTGACGTTGGTCGAGCGCTTCGCGTCGGTCGGGCAGCCGAAGCAGCACACGCCCTGGCCGTCGCACGCGGGCGCGTTGCGTCGGAGCGGGCCGTGCCGGGTGAAGCCGAGCGCGTCGCAGCCGCGCGCGATCACGCGACCGTTGCCGCCGAGGAACTCCGCGCGCGCGGGCTCGACGCCGAGCACCGCCTCGACGCGCTCGAAGTGCCGGCGCATGTGCGCGGGGCTCAGCGCGGCCAGGCCATACGCGGCGCTCCAGTCCTCGAGCACCCGATCCGGCGTGCGATAGCAGGTGCCGCTGTTGACGGTCGTCGAGCCGCCGACGGTCTGGCCGAGCGGGATCGGGATCGGGACGTTGCCGACCGAGAACGTCGAGCCGCCGCGACGATACAGCTTCTGCTGCATGTCGAAGCCGCGGCCCGAGAACTGGGCGCGATCGAAGTAGTCACCCTCCTCGACGAACACGACGGCGAGCCCGGCCTCGGCGAGCTCGCGCCCGACGACCGCACCGCCCGCGCCGGTCCCGATCACGACGACGTCGCACTCGACCGCGAGGTCACCGTCGAGCGAGGCGTGCACCCGATCGCGCATGTACGCGGGCTTGGTCTCGACGCCGCGCACCGCCTCGTAGACGCAGCCGAGCTGCTGGTAGAGGGCAGGGTCGTCGAAGTGTGCGATCTTGAGCGGGCTCGCGAGCGCGCGCAGCACGAGGCGCCGCATCGGATCGCCGTGGCGCCAGCGCTCGAGGACCGCGAGGCGCTGATCGATCGACGCGTTCCGGAACAACCGGCGCTCGTGGAGCAGCGCGGCGGCGTCGAGGCCACGGAGCAGGGCGCCGAGCCCGACGTGGACCGGCGAGGGCAGCAGGGCCATGAACCGGAGGACCTTCGCGACCGTCGCCTCACCCGCGGCCGGGAGAAACTGGCCGGCGGGCAACACGGTCTCGGCGAGCGCCACGAGGGTGCGATGCTGGGCGTCGGACAGGCTCACCCCTCACCTATACACAACTTCAGCGACGAATGGTCGGACCAATTAAAGCCCGGCGTAACTGCCGTCGAGGAAGCCGTAGGTCGCCTCGAGCCGCGCGCCGACGAACAGCTTGCCGGTGTCCTCGGCGACGGTCGCGGCGAGCCGCAGGCCGCTGGCGGGGTTGACCCACCACGAGAACCCGACCTGCGCCTCGATGCGCGAGCCGAGGTCCGACTTCATCATGTTGCCCACGTCGCGATCGTCGTTTGACACGCGCATCACGAGCGAGACGTCGAGCGCGCCGTAGGGATCGCCGTGCTCGACGTACGTGAAGCGCCGCAGGCGTCCGAACACGCCGGCCGCGAGGGGGGCTGCGACGTTGTCGTCCGTGAACAGCCGCACGTGGCCGAACGCGCCGCCGGTGAGCTCGACGAGGTCTTCGGCGACCTGCGCCGCGTACGAGCCGGCGAAGAACGCCTGCTCGATGCGGCCGGTCCGGTTGGAGTCCTCGCGCACCTGGTAGCCCTCGCCGAACGTGACCTGCACGTCGAGCCCGCTCGGACGGACGAACAGGTTCGCGTCGCGGAGCACCGCGAGCAGCTCGTAGCTCAGGCCCGCGCCGGGCTCCGCGAGGAGGATGCCGGCCTCGCGCAGGATCTCGACCGTGGCGATCAACGCGCGATACGTCGAGCGCTCGTCGCGCAGCGCCCACCAGGTGAGCTGGAGGCGACGCGCGGTCGCGGCGTCGATCGGCTTGCCGAGCGCGCGTGCGCCGTCGAGCACGTGCGCGATCCGGCGTACGCGGATCGCGGCGCCGACGTCGAGCACGCGGCCGTAGCCGCCGCCGAGCGCGAGCTGGACGTCGAGCGGACTGAAGGGGGTATTGAGAGCGAAGCAACCGATGTTCATGGTGGTGGAATTGTTCGGCGTGGATATCAGGGTTTCGAGGCGATGCGGATCATATCCACAAGGCCGGAGGTCATCGCGGGCACCGACCTCTTTTCACGGCGGTGGCCGGGATCCCATGTAACGACATTCGGGCGCGATTTCAAAATCCATGCCACCGGGAAGGTTCCGAGCGAAATGGTCGCTTCGACGATCACGTCCACGTCGGCCATTTCGCCGAGC
>JAPLLF010001214.1 GCA_026387715.1 Pseudomonadota bacterium | reverse complement strand
CCCGCGGGCGTGACCGGCGTGACCGGCGTGACCGGCGTGACCGGCGTGACCGGCGTGACTGGCGTGGGTGTGACCGCGACGGCGGATCCCACCTGCCCGCTCGCCGATCCGCTCGCCGATCCGCTCGCCGATCCAGGCCTGGCCGCCGACCCAGCCGGCGCCGACCCGGGAGTGGCTCCGGCCGATCCAACCTTGGCGACGACCTCGATCGGCTTCGTGGTCTTGGTGCCCTTCGCCAGGTCGGCGCTCAGCGCCGCCGCAAAACCACCAGCCGATCCGTTGGCCTTGCCACCGGTGTCGCTGCCGAGAAAGTCTTCCGTGGTTGCCTCGCCTTTGCAGGCGGTCATCCACGTGACGAGGATCAGCGTCGTGCTGCGCATCAACAACGATGTGTGATACCGCAAAAACGCCACGAGCGACGACTCTTCGGTTTCCCGTCGAAATCGTCGCTCGCGTAAAAAAAGGTGGCCCCAGGCACCCGCGTCCGTCGCTACCGTTGCTCCCTTCCGGGCCTGGCGGGGTTCACAACTTAAACGTCACCCGGGACCATAAAAATGGTCGTTCTTCGCTTCTTGCAAGTCGCGGAGGGAGAGGGATTCGAACCCTCGGTACCTTTCAGTACACACGATTTCCAATCGTGCACCTTCGGCCGCTCGGTCACCCCTCCCGAAGCTAGATCATCGGGCATCGACCCGGGTCGACAGATGGGCCGTACAAAATGCGGAGGAGGAGGGATTTGAACCCCCGGTACTTGCGTACATCTGATTTCGAATCAGACACCATCGGCCACTCGGACACTCCTCCAAAACAAAAGCTCGAACATCGCCGTCGTCTATCCGTCTTTTCGTCGAAGCTTCGCGAAGAACCCTTTGAGCTCCGCGGCGCATTCGTCAGCCATCACGCCGGCAACCACGTTGCCCACGCGATGGTTCAAACGGCCATCCGTGACGAGCTGAAACAGCGTCGCCACCGCTCCCGCCTTCGGATTTGCGCATCCGTAGACGAGTTCCTTGACGCGACCATTGACGATCGCGCCTGCACACATCGGACACGGCTCCTGGGTCACGTAGAGCGTCGCTTCGACCCTCCACGTCTTCAAGTGCCGTGCTGCATCTCGTAGGGCGATCACTTCGGCGTGAGCCGTCGGATCGACATCTACCTCACGACGATTTCGTCCTCGACCGACGATCTCGCCATCGAGCACGACGACCGCTCCGACGGGAACATCTCCCGCCGCACCTGCCGCACGTGCTTCTTCGAGTGCGACCAGCATCCAATCCCGGTGACCGGGGTGCTGATCGCCATCTCCAGTGTGCTCTGCCATTTGTACGTGAACGTTCACGGGTGGAACCGAGAGGGGTCGAACCTCTAACCCCCGGCTCCGTAGGCCGGTGCTCTATCCATTGAGCTACGGATCCAAAATTTACGAACGGCGGAGAGAGAGGGATTCGAACCCTCGGTACAGGAAAAAACCCATACGCCGGTTTAGCAAACCGGTGCCTTCAGCCACTCGGCCATCTCTCCATGGCCTCGCTGCAGGCCTCATTGCCTAAATATTGCAACCACTTGCAAGAAAACTATTCGTTTGTCAGAAACCGAAGCGGAGGAGGAGGGATTCGAACCCCCGGAGCTTGCGCTCGGCGGTTTTCAAGACCGCTGCCTTCGACCGCTCGGCCACTCCTCCGGGCCTTCCCAGAGGTGGAGCGAAGTATAGGGATCGCGATGGTCTTGTAAAGCGGGATTCCTCGAAAGATCGGACTCGATCAGATTTTCGTGATCCGCTCGAGGCCGCCGAGGTAGGGCCGGAGGGCCTCCGGAACCACCACGCTACCGTCAGCCTGTTGGTACTGTTCGAGAATTGCGACGATCGTGCGCCCGACCGCGAGTCCCGACCCGTTGAGGGTGTGAACGAACCGGGGCTTGTCACCCGGCATCGGTCGGTAGCGGATCTTGGCGCGACGGGCCTGGAAGTCTTCGAAGTTGGAGCACGACGAGATCTCCCGATAGGTGTCCTGCCCCGGGAGCCAGACCTCGATGTCGTAGGTCTTCGCCGACGTGAACGAGAGGTCCGAGGTGCACAGGGTGACGACCCGGTAGTGGAGGCCGAGCCCCTGCAGGACCGCCTCGGCATCGTTGCGCAACGCGTCGAGCTCGACGTAGCTGGTCTCAGGTGGGACGAACTTCACGAGCTCGACCTTGTCGAACTGGTGCTGGCGGATGAGCCCGCGCGTGTCCTTGCCGGCGGCGCCTGCCTCGGCGCGGAAGCATGGCGAGTACGCGCAGTACCAGCGCGGCAGCTCGGCCGCTTCGAAGATCGAGTCCATGTGCAGGTTGGTCACCTGGACCTCGGCGGTCGGCGACAGGAACAGATCGTTGTCGGCGACGTGGTCCGGTCCGGTCGGGATCTGCAGCTTGAAGACGTCCTGCTCGAACTTCGGCATCTGGCCGGTGCCACGCAGCGCCGCGCGGCGCACGATCGCGGGGGGCCAGATCTCGCCGTAGCCCTTCGCGGTGTGGAGATCGAGCATGTAGTTGATGAGCGCGCGGGTCAGCCGTGAGGCGGCGCCTCGCAGCACCGTGAACCGCGCCCCCGCGATCCGCGTCCCCGCCTCGAAGTCGAGGATCCCGAGATCGACGCCGACATCCCAGTGCGGCTTCGGCGCGAACGCGTAGGTCGGCTTGGCGCCCCACGTGTGCAGCGTCGGGTTGTCGGCCTCGCTGGTGCCATCGGGCACGCTCGCGTGCGGAGCGTTCGGGATGTTGAGCAGCCGGAACTGGCTCTCGGTCTCGAGCGCGAGCAGCTCCGTCTCGCCCTCCTTGATCCGGGTCGAGGTCAGCTTGAGCTCGTCGCGCGCGGTGACGAACTCGGGCGACTTCTTGTCGAGCTTCGACATCCGCTCGTTGGCCGCGTTGCGCAGCTGGCGTTGGCCGTCGAGATCGTTCTGGAGCTTGCGCCGGCGATCGTCGAGGCCCTTCCACTCCTCGACCACCCCGGCGACCGCACCGCCGCGACGTAGGACGTCATCCATCCGAGTCGGATCAAGCATTTGGGAAACGAAACTACCTTGCCGTCGGCGGCACTGGCAAGCTGGAGGCAGATGCGTGGCCTGTTCAGTGTCGTGGTCGTGGTCGTGACGGTGACGGTAGCGATGACGGTGGTCGTCCACGCCGATCCGCAGGACCCGGTTCGCCAGCGCCTGCGCGCGATGCGCGCGTTCACCCTGACCGAGGAGCTCGTGCTCGACGAGCCCACCGCCGCGCGGCTGTTCCCGGCGCTGGCGAAGTACGACGCGGAGGGTGACAAGATCGCGGTGCGCCGCGCCGACGTGCAACACCGGCTGGCGACGACGACCGCCCACACCGACCCGCGCGTGATCGACACGATGATCGACGAGGCGATCGCGAACCAGCGCTGGCAACGCGACTTCGAGGACCGCCGGCTCGGCGAGCTCCGGACGCTCCTGTCGGCGGTGCAGGCGGCGCGCATCGTCGTGCTCTTGCCCCGGTTCGACGAACAGATCTATCCCGCCGACGGGGTGCTCCGGTTGCGCGGCCCGCAGCCGTCGCCCGATGCGCTGGATGACGACGCGCCGATGCTGTCACCGACGCTGGCACCCGCGCCGGCGCCCACGCGGACGCCGACCGGCAAGCAACGACGTTGCGACCCGTTCAACGACCGCCACGGTTGCTAGATTGGGGTTTTCGCAGGAATCACAGGTATGATGCTCGACGGATGATCGAGGCCACGTGCGCGGCCTGCGGGACGCAGAACCGCATCGCCGAGTCGGACGTTCCCCCCGGAGCGCTGTTCGTAACCTGCACCAGCTGCAAGGCTCGGGTGTCACTTCCTGCGTCGGCGGCGCCCGCGGCGACCGTGATGGGGATGTCGACCCCGCCACGCCCGCCAGCGAGGCCTCCGGCGATCCCTCCGGCGATCCCTCCGGCGATCCCTCCGGCGATCCCTCCGGCGATCCCTCCGGCGATCCCTCCGGCGATCCCTCCCAGAATGCCCTCGGTGATCCCGGCCGTCCCCAAGGCCAAGAACGAGACCATCGATCTCGCGGATCTCCCGGCGCCCAAGCGGACCGCCGCCGCGCTCGGCGCCATCGCGACCCCGTCGCGACCCGCGCCGAAATCGGGCCTCGCCGCTGCCGATCCCGCCGATCTCGCCGATCTCCCCGCGCCCAAGCCGCGCGGCGCGGCCCGCCCGATCTCCGACGGCCCCCTCGATCTCGACGACATGCTCGCGCCCGTCGGCAGCGGCGTCGGCGAGATCTCGGATCTGCCCGCGCCGAAACCCCGCGCCGATCTTCCGGCGCCGCGCCCGCCCGCGGCACGCGAGATCTCCGACTTGCCTGCGCCCAAGGTTGCCGCGCGCGGCATCGTCGACCTCCCCGCGCCGAAGGCGACCCCGCTCGACATCTCGGATCTCCCGGCTCCCAAGCCGAGCTCGATCGGCATCTCGGATCTCCCCGCACCCAAGGGCCCGAGCTCGATCTCGGATCTCCCGACGCCCAAGCTCGGCGGCTCGGTCGGCATCTCCGATCTGCCGACGCCGAAGCATCCCGCTGGCATCTCCGATCTGCCGACGCCCAAACATCCCGGTGGCATCGTCGATCTGCCGACGCCCAAGCCCGGTCAGGTGATGAAGCCGGGCCTCGGCGTCCCGAACACCGAGGTCGCACCCAAGGGGTTCTTCGACGATCTCCCGCAGCCCGCGCCTGCGGACCGGCAAGCGGGCGCGCCCGAGGTGCCCGCACCCAAGGGGTTCTTCGACGATCTCCCGGCGCTGCCGCGGGCAGGCGCGATGTCGTCGACCGATCTCGCCCCCCGCGGCTTCTTCGACGACCTCGTCACCCCCTACCTCGGGCTGACCCGCGACCAGAACCTGCGCGCCGACTCCTCGATCGAGAAGCTCTCGACCCTCAAGCCGGTGTTCGGCAAGGGCGAGACCGCGACGATGAC
>JAPLLF010001194.1 GCA_026387715.1 Pseudomonadota bacterium | reverse complement strand
TGTGCGGCCTGGCGCTGTCGACGCGCACGCCGTGGGCGCGCGCCTCGCTGTACGCCGCGCGCGCGATCGCGATCGCGTTCACCCTGGCCGCCGTGTTCGCCGGCGTGAAGATCGCGACGACGAGCCTCGACGACAGCTTCGCCCGCTCCCCGCGCGCGCCGCGCCGCATCGGCGACGTCGTCCTGTCGGTGCCACCGAGCTGGCTCTCCACCGCCTCCGGGGTCTCCGATCCCGACGGCATGTTCGAGCTCGAGGTCCGCAACGTCACCGCCGAGCCGGCGATCCTCGAGAGCTGGATCGCGCTCGAGGCGAGCCGCGTGAAGGCGCGCGGCTACGAGGTCGATCACGTCGTCCCCCAGGCGCAGCGCCTGGTGCCGCTGCCCGCGGGCTGGGAGGGCACCGAGCTCGTGGCGGTCTACGTGGACGCGATGGACTATCGCCAGCAGATCCGCGTGATCACGTGCGGGCGGACGTTCGCGGGCGCGAAGATCCTCGCCAGCGTCTACGTGCCCGAGTCGATGGCCGAGGCGCTGCCCGGCTACATCGCGCAGACGCTGGCGACCCTCGGCCCGGCCGAGTAGAACGAAACTTGCGCCCCGAGGTGGCGCGCGTACGCTCGACCGCGATGATGACCGTCCGCATCGCCGTCGCGCTCGGGCTCCTCGGGCGCCTCACCACGGCGGCCCACGCCGAGGACGCGAGCTGTCGCGCCGAGCTCGCCGCGCGCAAGGTCGCGTTCAAGCCCGCCAGCCGACCGGGCATCGTCGATGGCGTCGAGGTGACAGGCGCGCTCGGCGGCGTCGCGTTCACCAGCGAGGACCAGCCGCTCGTGATCGACTGCTCGCTCGCGGTGTCGCTCGACGAGGCCGGGCGATACCTCCTCGCGCTCGGCCTCGACCAGGCGGGCTTCGTGTCCGCGTACTCGCGGCGCAACGTCCGCAACACCGATCGTCCGTCGAAGCACAGCTACGGGCTCGCGATCGACGTGTCGTCGTTTCGCGGCCGCGAACTCGGCGCGCTCCGCGTCGACGGTGACTTCGAGCAGGGGCTCGGGGGCGACGTCGACTGCATCGGCAAGCCCGCGACGCAGGGCGGGGCGGTGCTCAAGATCCTTCAGTGTCAGCTGGTGCGCTCGGGACTGTTTCACCTGGTGCTGACGCCGGACTACGACGACGCGCATCACGATCACTTTCATCTGGAGGTGAAGCCGTGGCGTGAACGATCGACGCTGCGCGCCGCGCAGCCCGCGATCCACTGAAGCGCAGCGCGACGAACAACACGAGCAGCGACCACGCGAGCCACGCGCTGATCCAGATCCACACCGCCCAGTCGTCGGTGGTGCCGAACGTGACCTTCGCCATGTTGTGGGCGTCGGAGGCACGCACGACCTGGCCGTCGACGATCTGCCCCGGGCGGTACAGCACGCGGATGTCGAGGACCGCGTCCACGCACGCCTGGGCGGCGATGAAGTGCGCGGTCGCGATGCGCCAGCGCGCGGGGAGCGCGAGCGCGGCGATCACGAACACGACGCCCATCGACGCGACCAGCGCCTGCCCGAACTCGTTGCCGATCACCAGGAGCGCGGTCGCCCCGAGCAGGACCGCGAGGACGAGCAGCGCGCGGCGCGCGGTCCGGGCGGTAGGCGTCGCGACCAGGAGCGCCGCACCCCACAACGGCGTGCCCATGTAGCCGGCGGCCGCGATCACGGCGGCGCCGAACCCGCTGGTTCCGGACACCGCGTAGGCGAGGCCGCTGGAGTCGCGATAGATCAGCACGCGGTCGACGCCCGCGCCGGTGACGAGCATCGCGAGCGCGTGCGACAGCTCGTGCAGCCACGTCGCGAGCAGCTTGAACGGATACAGCAGCAGGCCGCCGAACGGCAGGTTCCACAGCACGAGGGACACCAGCAACGCGAGCGCGAGCGCGCGGTGCTCGACGAACCGCTCCCCTGGCTTCACTCGGGCTTCGCCTCGGTGGCGGTCGCCTCCTCCGTCGTGGGCGTTGCGGGTGGCTCGACCTTCTCTGGGAGCTTCGCGTCGACCTTCGCGTCGACCTTCGCGTCGGTCGGCGGCGGCGCGGCGGGCTCGAACATCCCCTCGAACAGGTTCGACGTGCGATCGCGCAGCGCCGCCCCGAGCTTGACGAGATCCTCCGGCGCGAGCAGGTGTCGGATCGCGCGCGTCGGCTGCTTCGCGAGCGACAGCACGTCGCCGATGCCGAGCGGC
>JAPLLF010001114.1 GCA_026387715.1 Pseudomonadota bacterium | reverse complement strand
GGGCTCGGGGACGCCGCGGCCAGCGGCCCGGTCGCGGATCGAGCAGATCGCGCCGCCGCTCGATCTCAAGACCCCACCCGCCGACGCGACGACGACCACGTCGGGGTTGATCGTCAAGCGGCTCGTGCGCAACGACGCCGGCGCGCAGCCCAAGCGCAACGACACCGTCATGATCCAGTTCACCGGCTGGAGCCAGCGCACCGGCGAGACGTTCAACACGACGCGCGGGCGGGGGCAACCCCAGGGGCTCCCGCTCCACCAGGCGGCACCGGGCTTCGTCGAGGGCCTCCAGCTGATGCACCAGGGCGAGCGGGCGATGCTGTGGATCCCGCCTGCGATCGGCTACGTGCGGCCCCCGACCGGCACGCCCGAGACGCTGGTCTACGAGGTCGAGCTCGTCGACATCCAGCCCGCGCCCGCGGTGCCGCCAGACGTCGCCGCGCCACCCGCCACCGCGATCGCGCTGCCGTCGGGCACCCGCTACGTCGTGCTCACGCCGGGCACCGGCACCAAGGCGCGCAGCTTCGACAGCATGACGTACACGTCGACGTCGTGGGACGCGGAGGGCCGCATGATCGACACGATGAAGCGGCCGGCGAACGCCCCGATCTACAAGCAGTCCGTCGCGTTCGAGGAGGTCCTCACGACGATGACCGAGGGCGCGCGCGTGCGGTTCTGGGTGGCCGCGGACAAGCGGTGCACCGAGGTCGAGATCGTGAAGCTCCAGCGTGGCAACGAGCCACCGTCGGTGCCGGCCGACGTCGCGAAGATGCCGGACGACGTCCAGAAGACACCCAAGGGGGTGGGCTGGAAGATCCTGCGCGCGTCGACGCGGAAGGACGCGAAGCACCCGCTGGTGACCGAGCGCGTCCGCGTGCACTACACCGGCTGGACGACGGACGGCCGCATGTTCGACTCGTCGGTCGTGCGCAACGAGCCGTCCGAGTTCGCGCTCAACGCCGGCGTGATCGGCGGCTGGACCGAGGGCGTCCCGATGATGGCGCTCGGTGACAAGGCGCGGCTGTGGGTGCCCGAGGAGCTCGCCTACAAGGGGGCGCCGGGGCGACCGCAGGGGATGCTCGTGTTCGACATCGAGCTGCTCGAGATCAAGCCGGCGCCGCCGCCGAAGCCACACGGTCCCGGATGACGATTCCGAGCGAGGTCCTGCACGCCTACGGGTGGACCGACGGCACCTGCGCGCCGCTCGCGGGTGGCCTGATCAACCAGACGTTCCTCGTGCGGCGCGCGGACGCGCCGGTCGCGGTCGTCCAGCGCCTCCACCCGGTGTTCGGCGCCGACGTCAACCTCGACATCGACGCGGTCACGACGCACCTCGCGCGCAAGGGCGAGCCGACCCCGCGCCTGGTGCGTACCACCGACGATCGCGGCTGGGTCGTCGTGGGCGACGCGGTGTGGCGCGCGATCACGTACCTCGAGGGCGACACGTTCCAGGCGGTCCCGGACCTCGCCATCGCCGAGGCCGGGGGCGCGCTCGTCGGCCGGTTCCATCGCGCGGTCGCGGACCTCACCCACGCGTATCACTTCGTGCGCCCGGGGGTGCACGACACCTCGCGGCACCTCGCGCGGCTCGAGGACGACGCGGTCGGGACCACCGATCAGGAGGGCGCGGACCTCGCGCACGACATCCTCGACGTCGCGCGCTCGCTGCCGCTCATGCCGGCGACGCCGCGGCGGCACTGCCACGGCGACCTCAAGATCTCGAACCTGCTGTTTCGCGCGGGCGGCGGGCTCGCGCTCGTCGACCTCGACACCGTCGGCACCAGCACGCTCGCGTTCGAGCTCGGGGACGCGATGCGCTCGTGGTGCAACCCGCTCGGTGAGGACGTCACCGCCGTGCGCTTCGATCTCGCGATCTTCGACGCGGCGATGCGCGGGTTCCGGAGCGTGGGCGCGCCGGTCGTCGACGCCGAGTGGCGCAGCATCGTCGTCGGCCTCGAGACCGTCGCGGTCGAGCTCGCCGCGCGGTTCGCCGTCGACGTGTTCCGCGACGACTACTTCGGCTGGAACGCGGCGCGATATCCGTCGCGCCGCGCGCACAACCTCGTACGCGCGCGCGGGCAGCTCGCGCTCGCGCGCTCGATCCGCGAGGCGCGCGCGGACGCGCTCGCGATCGTGGCTGGCACGTGAAGCGCTGGGGCCTCGCGGCCTGCGTCGCGCTCGTCGTCGTGGGGACGCGCTGCCGACGTGACCCCGACGAGCCCGCGCCGCCGGCGCGGTTCGCGACCTTCAACATCGAGGACTTCCCACGCTCGACGCGCCAGATCGACGGGGCGTTCGCCGAGCTGATCGCGACCGGCGCGTCGGTCATCGCGCTGCAGGAGATCATCGATCCGCAGCGGTTCGACCGCGAGCTGCGCGCGCGGCTGGGGGCGACCTGGGAGCTGGCGTTCGTCGACACCCGGCCGATCGGTGAGGTGATCGGTGAGGTGATCGACGAGGTGATCGCCGCGGCCGACCATCCGAGCCATCACCTCGCGGTCGCGTTCGATCGCCGCGCGTGGACGCTGGTCGGGACGACGACGCACGACGACACCCGGCTCGTCGAGGGGCGGTGGAAGCCGGTGTTCGAGGTGCGCCTGCGTCCCCGCGCGGGCGGCGCCGTCGTCGCGGTCCTCGACGTCCACCTCAAGGCCGGGGGCGATAGCCGCTCGATCCGCGCGCGCCAGTATGCGGCGCTCGCGACCGTGCTCCAGCGGGTGCAACGGACGACCCCGCGCGTCGTCCTGCTCGGCGACTTCAACGCGACCGACGATCGCGCGGATCGCGCGGATCTCGACGCGCTGGCGCGGGCGAGCGGGCTCGCGTGGGCCTCGC
>JAPLLF010000102.1 GCA_026387715.1 Pseudomonadota bacterium | reverse complement strand
CGAGCGCGTAGCCGCCGCCGCGCCCGCGATCCGCACGGATCGGCACTCCCGCGTCCTGGAGCGCGTCGAGATCCCGGTAGATCGTGCGCAAGGCGACGCCGAACTGGTCCGCGAGCTGGGCCGCCGTGACCCCGGTGCGGCGCGCGCGGAGCGCCTCGGCGATCGCGAACAGCCGGGACTTCTTGCGCATCGCACGAGCCTGGCACAGATACCTGACACAAGGCTGTCACGTAACCCCGGCACGATCGCGGCCATGAACACCTCCCGGAAAGCGAGCTAAGGTCCCGCCGTGGCCCGTCGCCAGACCAAGAAGCCCAAGGGCGTCAGCGGATTGTTCGAGAGCAGCGAGCGGCCGGAGCAGCGCGGCCGGATCACCGATCGGTTCTCGCTGCAGTCGACGATGCAGCCCGCGGGCGATCAACCAAAGGCGATCGCGGAGATCGTCGACGGGCTGCGGCGCGGGGACGAGGCGCAGGTGCTGCTGGGCATCACCGGCTCCGGCAAGACGTTCACGATCGCGAACGTGATCGATCAGGTCCAGCGACCGACGCTGATCATGGTGCACAACAAGATCCTCGCGGCGCAGCTCTACGGCGAGTTCAAGGAGCTGTTCCCCGACAACGCCGTCCACTACTTCGTCAGCTACTACGACTACTACCAGCCCGAGGCCTACGTCCCGACGACCGACACGTTCATCGAGAAGGACTCGATCGTGAACGAGGAGATCGATCGCATGCGGCACGCGGCGACGTTCGCGTTGCTGTCGCGGCGCGACGTCATCATCGTCGCCTCGGTGTCGTGCATCTACGGCATCGGCGCGCGGGAGACCTACGCGCAGATGACGTGCGAGCTCGACGTCGGGACGTCGGTCGATCGCGACGCGGTGCTGCGCCGGCTCGTCGAGCTGCAGTACGAGCGCAACGACGTCGACTTCCACCGCGGCACGTTCCGCGTGCGCGGCGACACCATCGAGGTGTTCCCGGCCTACGAGGCCGACACCGCCATCCGCATCGAGTGGTGGGGCGATCAGATCGAGGCGATGAGCGAGATCGATCCGCTGCGCGGCGGCGAGAAGCGCAAGCTCGAGCGCACGGTGATCTTCGCCGCGTCGCACTACGCGACGCCCGAGGACACGATGCGGCGCGCGTGCGAGTCGATCAAGGTCGAGCTCAGGACCCGGCTCGAGGAGCTGTCGCGCGAGGGCAAGCTGCTCGAGCGGCAGCGCCTCGAGCAACGCACGATGTACGACCTCGAGGCGATCGAGCAGATGGGATTCTGCTCGGGCATCGAGAACTACTCGCGGCACCTCACGGGGCGCACGTCGGGTGAGCCGCCGCCGACGTTGATGGACTACTTCCCCGACGACTACCTGCTGATCATCGACGAGTCGCACCAGACGGTGCCGCAGGTGGGCGCGATGTACGCCGGCGATCGGTCGCGCAAGGATACGCTCGTCAACTACGGGTTCCGGTTGCCGAGCGCCGTCGACAATCGGCCGCTGCGCTTCGACGAGTGGCGGCAGCGCGCCCGCCAGGCGATCTACGTGTCGGCCACCCCGGCGGAGTGGGAGCTCGCGCAGGCCAAGGGCGTCGTCGTGGAGCAGATCATCCGCCCGACCGGGCTCGTCGATCCGGAGATCGAGGTCCGCCCGGTCGCGCACCAGGTCGACGATCTGCTCGCCGAGATCCGCGTGCGGGTGACGCAGGGCGAGCGCGTGCTGGTCACGACGCTGACCAAGCGCATGGCCGAGGATCTCAGCGAGTACTACCGCGAGATCGGGATCAAGGTGCGCTACCTGCACTCCGACGTCGACACGCTCGAGCGCATCCAGATCATCCGGGATCTGCGGCGCGGCGAGTTCGACGTCCTCGTCGGCATCAACCTGCTGCGCGAGGGCCTCGACCTCCCGGAGGTCTCGCTCGTCGGCATCCTCGACGCGGACAAGGAGGGCTTCCTGCGCAGCGAGCGCTCGCTCATCCAGACCATCGGGCGTGCGGCGCGCAACGTCCACGGGCGCGTCCTGATGTACGCCGACAAGGAGACCGCGTCGATCCGCCTGGCGGTCGGCGAGACGCGCCGCCGCCGCGCGGTGCAGACGGCCTACAACCTCGAGCACGGCATCACGCCGCGCAACGCCACCCGCAAGATCCTCGACGTGCAGGTGGCCGAGCCGCTCAAGTCCAAGGGCGCGCGGGGCGGCGGTCCCAGCCCGGTGGAGCTGGCGCGGTTCGAGGATCTGGGCGGGCTGCGCGCCGCGATCGCGAAGCTGCGCGGCGAGATGAAGCAGGCCGCCGCCGATCTCGAGTTCGAGAAGGCGGCCACCCTCCGCGACAAGGCGCGCGAGCTCGAGCAGCTCGAGCTCCAGTTTCGATGATCATGGCCAGCGAAGCGAGCCTGGGATGATCGTCGACGGGTTCTACGCGATCCTCGATCGCGACGACGAGGGGCTCGCGCGGGCGCTCGTGTCGGTCGCCCGCGTGCTCCAGATACGACTCAAGGACGCGCCGGTCGACGAGCTCACGCGGGTCGCGCGGATGGCGCGCCGGGTGTGCGACGCCGCGGGCGTGGCGCTCGTGGTCAACGATCGCGTCGACGTCGCGCTCGCCATCGGCGCGGACGGCGTTCACCTCGGCCAGACCGATCTACCGCTCGCCGCGGCGCGCGCGATCGCGGGTGACCGGCTCGCGATCGGCGTTTCGACCCACGATCTCGCCCAGGTCCGGGCGGCCGTCGCTGGTGGGGCTAACTACCTCGGCTACGGGCCCGTGTTTCCAACCCGCACCAAGGCGAATCCCTCCCCCGTGCAAGGGCTCGACGCGCTGCGCGCCGCGGTGGTGGCGGCGGGCACCGTCCCCATCGTCGCGATCGGCGGCATCACCCCCGCGGTCGTCGCCGACGTCTACGCGACCGGCGTGGCGGCCGCGTGCGCCATCGGCGCGATCAACGATGCCGCCGATGTAGGTGTCGCGGCCTCCGAGATGCGCCGACGCGCGGGATCTCGATCACGGTCGTAACCGTTGGAGTTTGCATCGGAAGTTCGAGCGATGCAGACTGCGAAACGTCTGAATTCGTTCGCTCCGTCCCCGTCAAAGGATTCCAAATGGCCAAGCTCGGGTTGTTCGCCTCGCTCACCGTCATCATCGCTGCTCTCGGCTTCGCCACCATGGGCGAGGCAGGTGCGGATGGCACCGCGTGTGTCACCACCAAGTTCAAGACCGACATGGTCAAGCAGGCGTGCGCCAAGGGCGGTCAGAAGGAAGCCAAGGACGTCATGAAGGCGTTCAACAAGGACAAGAAGATCAAGAGCTGCAACCAGTGCCACTCCAAGCTCGCGCCGAACTACGAGCTCAAGGCCGACGGGCTCGCGCAGTTCCAGAAGCTCGGCGGCAAGTAAGCCGTCGTCGTCGGTCTGCGGCGCGTCCGTCAGCGCCGCGCTACGATGTGCACTTCGTCTTGTCCTTGGCGTTCTTCTTGAGCTCGGCCTCGAGATCCGCGGCCTGCTTGGCGACGTTGGACTTGGGATACTTCGACTTCACGATCGCCAGGTACGTCCGGCCTTCGGTGCAGTTCTTGAGCTCCTTCGCGGCGAGCCCGGCCATGTACAGGCCATCGTCGGCGAGCGTGCTCTCCGGCCACTTGTCGTAGAGGTTCTGGTACGCGCCGATCGCGTGGTCCCAGTCCTTGAGGTGCCCGTAGCTCTGGCCGCGGAAGTAGGTCGCGTCGTCGGCCTTGTCGTGCGTCGGGTAGGTCTGCGCGAGGCGCTTGAAGATGTCGACCGCGTCGTTGTAGCGCCCGGCCTCGAACGCCGAGGTGGCGAGCCGCCACAGGTCGTCGGCCGACGACGCCGCGCTCGGCTTGCCGCTCTCGATCTGCGCGACGCGC
>JAPLLF010000656.1 GCA_026387715.1 Pseudomonadota bacterium | reverse complement strand
GATGCGGATCGCCGCCGTCGCCCACAGCCTGGATGCGTGCAGCGCGGACCACGGACCGGCGAGCGTGACGTCGACGGTGCGATCGGTCGCGGCGAGGGGCGGCAAGCCGTGCTCGCGCAGCTCGTCGGCGAGCAGCGCGCCGAGCCCGGCGCGACAGCCGAGGCGGACGCGCAGCGGCTCGGGGGGCGCGACGTCGATCGCGATCTCCGACGGCTCGTCGCGTCGCGCGTCGCGATCCGCCATCAGCACGGCGCGATCCCGGCGACGCGCGAGCTCGCGATCGCCGGTCGCGTCGAGCGCGCGCAGCGTCGCGAGCGCCGCCTCGCCGCCCAGCTTGCCGAGCGCCTCCGCCAGCGAGCGTTTCTCCTCGGGCGAGAGGTCCGTGAGGCCCCAGCGCGCGAGCAGCGCCGCGCGGACCACGGAGAGGTCTGCGCCCAGCGTGGCAGCCTTGTCGTCCACGCCGAGCTTGCCCAGCGCGCTGATCGCCGCGCGCCGCACGCGGGGGAGCTCGTCGCTCACCCACCCCAGCAGCGACGCGCGCGCGGTCTCATCGCCGGCCCGGGCGAGCTGTCCGAGCACGCCGACGAGCCGGGTCCGCGCGCCCTCGTCGCACGCTGTCCACGCCGTGTCCACGGCCTCGCGGGCACCGTCGGCGAGCTGCGCCAGCGCACGCGCCGCACGCGTCGCCACCGGCTCGGCACCACCGACGATCAGCTGCGCCAGCGCCGCGGCATCGCGACGGCCCGGCGTGAAGTTCGGCGTCGCGAGCGCCGCGGCGAGATCGAAATCCGTCGCGCGCGCCACGTGCGCCTACTTGCGGTTCTTCTTGCGCGCGGCCTTCTCGGCCTTGCGCTTGTCGCGGGACTTCTGCTTCTCGCGTGCCGCCTGGACGCCGACCGCCGCGCCCTTGGTGCCCGGGGGCGTGTAGCCCTTCGGCAATCCCGGCACGTTGCCGGCCCCAGGCATCCCGGGCATCCCAGGCATTCCGGGCATCCCGGGCATCCCGGGCATCGCGCCGGCCATGCCTTCCATGCCACCACCGGCTGCCATCAGCGCGTTGATGTCCATGTTGGCGAGCTTCTTCATCTGCGAGAACTGCTTGAAGCCCGGGATCTTGCCCATCAGGCCCGTCGACGCGCCGAGCTGCACCATCATCTGGCGCATCTGCGCGAACTTCTGCAGCAGCTCCTTGACCTCGGACTCCTTGCGGCCCGAGCCGATCGAGATGCGCTTGACGCGACCCACGTCGAAGTCCGCGCGGCGGCGCTTGGCGCTCTTGCCTGACGTCGTCGCGAAGTCCTCCCACGAGGTGGCCACGAAGACCTGCGGATCGACGCGCTCCTCGTAGGTCATCGACGAGATCATCGCCTCGATCTTCGTCAGCTCGCGGTCGTCGAGGTTCACGCCCTCGGGCAGCCCGCCGCCGAAGAACGGCAGCTTCTCGAACAGATCCTTGAGCGATCCCATCTTCTGGATCAGCCGGATCTGCTCGAGGAAGTCCTGCATGTCGAACTTGCCCTTGAGCATGCGGAGGGCGTCTTCCTCCGCCTTCTCCGCGTCGACGACCTGCTCGAAATCCTTGACGAGGCCGACGATGTCGCCCATCCCGAGGATGCGCGAGGCGAGCCCCTCGGGCCGGAACTCCTCGAGCTTGTCGAGCGACTCGCCCATGCCGAGGAACTTGATCGGCTTGCCCGTGATCTCCTTGACCGACAGCGCCGCGCCACCGCGGGCGTCGCCGTCGAGCTTCGTCATGATCACGCCGTCGAGGTTCAACCGCTTGTTGAACGTGTCGGCGACGTTGACGGCGTCCTGGCCGGTCATCGCGTCGAGGACGAGGAAGATGTTGGCGGGCGTGACCGCCTTGTCGATGTCCTCGAGCTCCTGCATCAGGGGCTCGTCGATCGCGAGGCGACCGGCGGTATCGAAGATCACGACGTCACAGCCCTGCTGGGCGGCCGCCTGGTTGGCCTCGCGGCAGATCGTGACGGGGTCCTTGCCCTCGAGCGAGAACACCGGCATCGACAGCTGACGACCGAGCGTCTTGAGCTGCTCGACGGCCGCCGGCCGATAGATATCGGCGGCGACGAGCATCGGCTTCTTCTTGTGCTTGGTCTCGAGGTAGCGCGCGAGCTTGCCGACGCTCGTCGTCTTGCCGGAGCCCTGGAGGCCGCAGACCATGATGCCGGTCGGGCCCTTCTTCGCCCACCGGAGGTCGGTGTCGACCGGGCCCATCATCTTCGTCAGCTCGTCCTGGCAGATCGCGATGAACGCCTGCTCGGGCGTGATCTTCTGCGTGCCGTACTCCTTGCTCTTCGCGCGGAGCTCGACCTTCTTGCCGATCGCGGCCTCGCGTACGCGCTCGAGGAAGCGCTTGACGACGCGGAACTCGACGTCACCTTCGAGCAGCGACAGCCGCACGTCGCGGAGCGCTTCTTCGATGTTGTCGTCGTCGAGCTCGGCGACGCCGGTCAACCGTTGACGCGCGGACTTGAACCCCTTGGCGAGCGTCTCTAACACGACGCTCTCATAGCACGGAGCGGGTGGCTTTACGGGTGGACGGCGCGAGCGATTTCGCGGACCGCGGGGTCGGGATCCTCGACGAGCCGGGCCAGCACGCCGGGGTCACCGCCGGTGGTCCGTCGCACCCAGGCCGCGCGGGCGGCCACCACCCGGATCGCGGGGTCGGGATCGCGGGCGAGGTGGTCGATCACGGTGCCCGCACCGACGAGCGGAAACACCCACTCGAGCGCGTGCGCCACGGCGAGCCGCCGGACCGCGTCGTGCGACAGGCCCCAGGTCGAGGCGACGTGGAGCGCCTCGAGCGGGCGGAGTCCCGCCAGCGCCATCGCGAGGCCGCGCCCCAGGGTCGCCGCGGCGTCGGCGGGATCCAGCTGTTCGCGCCAGTCCGACAGGTCGAGGTCGAGGGAGGCGTCCAGCTCGTCGCCGTCGAGGTCGCCGGGGAAGCTCAGCGGCACGGGCGCGCTCGGCTCGAGGGGGGCGGCGGAGGCGGCGGCCGCGGAGGTCGACAGCGCGAGCGCGGTCAGCTTCGAGAGGAGGCGGCGAAAGGAGATCGACGGCATGACGGTCTGGCCAACCTGGGTACGTGCGGGTGGTCCGTCAACTGTCGGGATGTCCGGCAGGAGCGGCTCCCAGGTCCAACCGGCTCGATCGACGCCGCATTCCCGGGTAGGGTCGGTCGTGCGCTGGTTCGTCGCGATCGTCGTCCTCCTCACCTCCGTCATGGCGCAGGCGGCGCCCCAGGTCATCCGCTGTCCTGAAGGCTCGGACGCCACCATCGATGGCCTCCTCGACGATTGGGCAGGTCCCGCGCTGGCGCACCTCGGCGCGCCGAGCGACGGGGCGATCTCCCTGCGGTGCACCTGGGATGGGACGGCGCTCGCGATCGCGCTCGACGTCGCGGACGATCGCGTGGTCCGCGCGTCCGGAGGCCACGAGGATCAGGTGACGGTCCGGCTCGCCGCGGGTGGCGCGGCCACCTCGATCGTGGTGCTTCCGGGCAACGCGATGGCGAAGGCGAAGATCGTCGCGCCCACCAGGGTCCACGTCGCCGACGCGCTCCAGCCCAAGGGGTTCGCGGTGGAGCTGCGCGTCCCGGCCGCCACGCTCGCGGGCTTCTCGGGCTCGACGCCGTCGATCGCGACGACGGTCACGTTCCACGACGCCGACCGCGCGACTGGTGGCGACGACACCGACCTCGTGCTCGACCTCGTCATCGAGCTGGGAGATCGCAAGGACCTGCTCGACGACTTCCTGGCCGCGGCGAGCTTGCACCACCGCGACGTCACGCTCGACGCGCTCGCGGAGCTCGATCCGGAGCACGCGGGCAAGGAGCGCGTCGTCGCGGGTGGTGCGGTGATCGGGATCCTCACCGAGCAGTTCGCGTTCGTGACGGTGACCGGCGTCGTGCGCGAGGTGAAGCTCCTGCCGCTCGGCGCGCGCGGTAGCCATCTCGTGTCGGCGGTCGTGCGGCAGACCGGCAACGGCGGCGCCCGCGATCTGCTGATGCTGTGGATCGTGCACGGTGGGCAGCTCCAGCCGCTCGTCCAGATCGAGGTCCGCAAGCAGCTCGGCAAGAACGTGCTCGAGTCGACGTGGTCGGTGGTGCCCGCGAGCGCGAAGAAGCTGGCGGAGCTCGTCGTCGTCGCGAAGCCAGCCGTCGGCTTCACCGCCGCCGATTACAACGAGGAGCCCGCCAGCGACGCCGATCCGATCTTGCTCCCCTGGGATGCCACGTCCGGCGGCACCGGCTACACGCTCGCCAGGGGCGCGCTCGCGCGCCGCAGCCTGCCGGTCAAGAAGCGCTAGCTTCGTACCCGTCGTCGTAGGGCAGCGCGTCGTACTCGTCGTGATACAGCCGCCCGAGGTGACGCGAGACGAACACCTCGACGAGCGCGGGGTCGTACATCTTGCCGGCGGTCTTGCGGAGCACCGCCTCGCACTCGTCCAGCGGGAGCGCGGACTTGTACGGACGATCGGTGATCATCGCGTCGACCGCATCGGCGATCGCGACGATCCGCGCGACGAGCGGGATGTGCTCCGCGACCATCCCGTCGGGGTAGCCGGAGCCGTCCCACCGCTCGTGGTGGTTGCGCACCGCGGGCATGATCGGGTGCAGCATCTCGATCTTCGACGCGATGTCGTAGCCCTTCATCGGGTGTTCGCGCATGTGCACCCACTCGACCTCGTCGAGCGGCCCCGGCTTGAGGAGCACGGCGTCCTTGATGCCGATCTTGCCGATGTCGTGGAGGAACGCGCCGAACTCGAGCGTCTCGAGGCCCTCGACCGGATAGCCCACCTCGCGCGCGAGGACGAGCGAGTACGCGGCGACGCGGCCGCAGTGCCCCTTGGTGTACGGGTCCTTCGCTTCGATCGCCTCGGCGAGCCCGAACAGCGCCTGGCGGTTCGCGATCTTGAGCTTCCCGTAGCTCTCCTCGAGCTCCTTGGTGCGCTCCTTCACCACGGTGTCGAGCAACGTCTCGCGACGCTGCAGCTTCTGGTGCTCGAGCTGGAGCTTGCGCACGAGCTCGCGCTGACTCTCGACGAGCGCGACGAGCTTGATGCCCTCGCCGACGAGCCCGACGAGCCGGCTCCGCTCGCTCGCGCGCGCGACGAGGCGGATGATCGCGCCCTCGGTCGCGGGGCGGTGATCGAGCTCGCTCGCCTCGTCCGACGACGCCACGACCGCGATCCGCAGCGCCTCCGGGGCGTGGGCGATCGACGCCTCGAGGAACGCCACGCCGTCGAACGTGCCGGTGACGTGATGCGCGACGATGACGTGCGCCGGTCCCTGGCGGAGCTTGTTGAGCGCCTCGACGGGCGTGCGCGCGGTCTCGACGTGGAGATCGAGCCCCCCGAGCAGCTCGGCCAGCTCGCCGAGCGCCTCGGGTTGCGAGTGCACGACGAGCGCGCGGAACTGTCGCGATCTCGTTCCAAATGGTGGGTTCGTCGACCCAGCGGCCCGCGCCATGATCAATAACCTCCCGGCCACTATATCCGTGGCATACACCTGCACAACGGCTAGATTGCGAGTCCGTCACATCCGGCGGACCGACCGTTTGATGCAACGAATCCCCTCACCGATCGGACAGCTGTAACGGATGCAAGACGAGGTCACGGGCAACCTGTCGGGGCTCAACGCGAGCGAGGTGAAGTCGCTCGAGCGTCTGTATCGTCGCCGGGTCGCCCCGAACGAGGTGGTGTCCGTCGAGCTCGCGGCCCAGCTCGCGCAGGAGAGCGCGGCGCTCCACCGCCAGGTTGGCGTGATGATCGACCGGCGCGGCGCGGTCGTGCACGTCATCGTCGGCGACGCGAGCAAGCTGGAGCTGCCGGACGTCGGCCGCATGCGCGGTGGGCAAGGTCGACTGCGCGGCCTGCGCCTCGTCCACACGCACCTCCGCGGCGAGGCTCTGACGCGCGACGATCTCACCGATCTCACGCTGCTCCGGCTCGACGCGGTGGTCGCGATCACCGTCGGCCCGGGCGGTCATCCACAGAAGCTGTTCGTGGGACACCTCGACCCGTCCGGGCCCGTCGAGCGTCCGTGGCGCGAGCTCCCGGCCGAGTCCGCGACGGCGCCGAGGCTCGACTTCGTCGAGCTGATCCAGTCGCTCGAAGCGGAGACCGCGCGGGAGCAACGCGGCGCCACGCGCGAGGCGCAGGGCCGCGAGCGCGCGCTGATCGTGCACGTGCAGCTCGGCCGGGCGCGCGACGCCGAGGCGCGCATCAGCGAGCTCCGCGAGCTGTGTCGCACCGCGGGCGTGCACGTCGTCGACGTGATCGTGCAGCGCCGACCCGAGGCGGATCCGAAGTACCTCGTCGGCCGCGGCAAGCTCGACGAGATCCTCGTGACGGCGATGCAGAAGACCGCGGACATCATCGTGTTCGATCCGGATCTCACGCCCGGTCAGGCGCGCATGATCAGCGACGCGACCGAGATCCGCGTCATCGATCGCACGATGCTCATCCTCGACATCTTCGCGCAGCACGCGACGAGCCGCGACGGCAAGCTCCAGGTCGAGCTCGCCCAGCTGCGCTACACGCTGCCTCGGCTCGTCGAGAAGAACACGATGATGTCGCGCCTCACCGCCGGGCCCGGTGGCAAGGCCGGCATCGGCGGGCGCGGCCCCGGAGAGACCAAGCTCGAGATCAACCGGCGACGCGCGCGCGAGCGGATCCACCTGCTGGAGAAGCGGCTCGAGAGCCTCGCGGACGATCGCCGGTTGCGCCGGCAGCGGCGGACCGAGCGCGAGGTGCCCATCCTCGCGATCTGCGGCTACACCAACGCGGGCAAGTCGACGCTGCTCAACTCCCTCACCGAGGGCAACGCGATCGCCGCCGACAAGCTGTTCGCCACGCTCGACCCGATCAGCCGCCGGCTGCGGTTTCCCGAGGAGCGCGAGGTCGTCATCACCGACACCGTCGGCTTCATCCGGGAGCTGCCGAGCGAGCTGCAGCGCGCATTCCGGGCGACCCTCGAGGAGATGGCGGATGCCGATCTGCTCGTGCACGTCGTCGACGCGTCGGATCCGGATCGCGACCAGCACATCAGCGCGGTGCACGCGATCCTCAGCGATCTGGGCCTCGCCGACAAGCCGCGGATCCTCGTGTGGAACAAGAGCGACCGGCTCGAGTCCGCCGAGGCCGATCTGCTCGCGCGCGACGGCTTCGTCGTGTCGGCGCTCGATCGCGCGACGTTCGGGCCCATGCTGCTCGCGATCCAGCGCGAGCTCTGGCAGCGCAACGGTCGCGCTAGCGCCTGACGAAGCCGAGCGCGATCCCGACGAGCACGATCGCGCCGCCGAGGACGGCGTGGATCGGTGGTTGTTCGCCGAACGCGGCCCACGTGATCAGCGACGAGCCGATCGGCTCGCCGAGGATGGCGAGCGCGACGAGGTGCGTCGGCGTCACGCGGACCGCCGCGTTGAGCAGCGAGTGCCCGACGAACGACGCGACGAGCGCGGCGCCCGCGCACGCGAGCACCGCGTGCCCGGACACCGCGGTCAGCGCCGCGCCGGTCGCCAGCGTCGCGACGAGCAGGCCGAGGCCGGCGATCAGGTTGACGGCGCCGAGGTACGGCAACAGCGGGACGCGCTCGCGCAGGCGCCGCCCGACCACGAGGTAGGCGGCGGCGCTCGCGGCCCCGACGAGCGCGAGGCCATCGCCGACCAGCGCCTCGCCGCCCACGGACCAGTCGCCACCGGCGACGACGGCGCAGCCGCCACCCGCGATCGCGATGCCGACGAGCTCGCGGCGCCGGGGACGATCGCCGAGCAGGGTGCCGAACAGCGCCGCGAAGATCGGGTTGGTCGCGACGAGGGAGACCGAGGCAGCGGTCGAGGTGAACGACAGGGACGCGATCCACGATCCGAAGTGCACGCCGAGCAGCACGCCGGACAGCGCGACGAGCCGCAGCTCGCGCGTCGGCAGCCGGCGCAGCGCGTGGACGTCGCGCCAGCCGGCGCCGAACAGCAGCAGCGCGGCCATCCCGACCCGCAGCGTCCCGATCGCGAGGGGAGGGGTGGGCGCGGCCCACCGCGCGAACGGGGCGCCTGTCGAGACGCACGCGATCGCGGCGACGAGGCGGTAGGGAAACCTGGTGGCCACGCGGTGCTGCGCGACCGTCAGTCGGGCTTGGGCGTCCCGCCGTCGTCGTCGAGGACGGTCAGGGCGATCGCCATCGCCTTGCGCGCCCGCGCGACGATCGCCTCGTCGGTCTTGATCTTCTGGTAGGCGCGCAGGACCTGCTCCTGGTAGCTCGCGTTCTCGGCCTCGAGCGCCTCGATCTCCTTGCGGATCTCGGCCAGCCGGGTGTCCCGCTCGGCGATCGCGGCGGCGTGCGCGCGGAGCTCGGCGTTGCGATCGGCGATCGTCTGGACCGCGCCCGCGAGCTCGCCCTCGACGCGCTTCACGGTCTCGCGCGAGGTCGACAGACCGCGACGGAGCTCGTCCCGCTCCGCGGCGAGCTCCTTGGTCGCGCGCTCGGTCTCGGTGCGTTGCTCGGCGAGCGTCTTGCCGAGCTCGTCCTTCTGCGCGACGAACGCGCGGGCGTGCTCGTCCTTCTGCACGGCGAGGGCGCGCTCGTGGTGCGCCCGCTGCTCGGCGACGCCGTCCGCGTGGGCCTGGTCCGCGGCGAGCCTGTCGGCCGCGGCGCGCGCGAGCGCCTCGTCGGACACACGCTTGGCGGCAACGATCGCGGCGCGGGCGTCGGCGGCGTCGCGTTCGCGCAGCTGCGCCAGCTCGGCGAGCGCGTCGGCGTGTGCCTGCTGCTGCCGCTGGGCGTCGTCGGCGTGGACCGCGAGCGCGTTGGCGTGCGCGAGCTTCACCTGCTCGACGTCGCGGTGGGTCTGGGCGTGCAGCTCGGCCTTGTGGGCCTCGTGCTGCGCGACCAGCTCCTGGATCGCGCGCTCGTGCGCGACGCGCGCGTCGATGACCGCGCCGCGGGTCGACGCGATCTCGGCATGCGCCGCATCACGCTCGGCGGCGACGCTGGCGACCTCGTTCGCGGCACGCGCGAGGGCGGCGGCGTGCTCGTCGCGAGCCTTCGCGAGCTCGGCGTCCGCGGCGTCGCGGGCGGCGGCGCGCACCTCCTCGAGCGTGGCGGCATGTGCGCCGGCGACCTCACCGAGCTGGGCGCCGGCGTCCGCGACCGCCTTGGCGACGGCGGCGTGCGCCGCGGCGAGCTCGCTGGCGTGGGCGCCGCGTAGCTCCTCGAGGGCGGTGGCGTGGCCGGCCCGCGTGGCCTCGAGGGCCTCGGCGAGCTTGCCGCGGGCGTCGTCGTGCGCCGCCTCGAGAGCCGCGACGTGCCGGGCGTCGCGCGCCGCGAGCTCGGCGGCGGCGGAAGCCAGGGCGGCGGCGTGTTCGTCGAGCGTCTCGGCGTGCCGCGCGTCATGTCCCGCGATCGCGGTCTCGTGATCCTCGGTCGCCGCCGCGAGTGCCGCGGTGAGGCTGGCGACCGCGCTCGCGTGGCCGGCGTTGGCATCGTCGAGCAGGCTCGTCTGGGCGGCGAGCGCGGCGGCTAGCTTGCTCCCGATGGTGTCGAGCTCGCCGCCGTGCGCGGCGCGGGTGGCGGCGAGCTCGGCCTCGTGTGCCGCGACCGCCTGGGCATGGGCGGCCTTCGCGGCGTCGACGGCGGCGGCCTGGCGGCCGAGCGCGGCCACGCGCTCGGCCTCGACCTCGGCGACGGCGGCGGCGTGCGCGTCGCGCAGGGTCTGGAGCTCGAGGCTCACCTCTTCCTTCGCGCCGGCGAGCGCGTTGGTGTTCAGCGTGCCGAGGAAGATGAGCTCGCGAACGTGCTCGGCCCGCAAGCGCTCGAGCTCGGCGCCGTGATCGGCGAGCAGCTTCGACTTCGTCGTGTCGTGGGTGGCGGTGAGCTCGAGCTTGGTCGCGTCGATCGCGTGGGCCACGGCCTCGGCCTGCGCCGCCTCGAGCTCGGCGCGCACCGCGGCGGTGCCAGCCTCGCGGGCCTTGTCGAGCTCGGCGCGCAGGCTGGCGACCTCGGCCTGATGGCGCGTGATCAGCTGCTCGCGCTCGACGCGAAGCGAGCGTTCGGCATCGGAGGCGCCCGCGGCGGCGCGGGCGCGCTCGGCCGCGAGATCTCGCTCGAGCTGGACACGCGCCGCCTCGGCGTTGGTGGCGGCGGTGGCCTTCGTCTCGACGTCGGCCTGCAGGGCGGCGAGGTGCGCCGCGCTGGTCTTGTCCTTCGCTTCGAGGCTCTGGACCTTGCCAGACTCGATCTGCAGGCGCTTCTCGAGCTCGAAGGCCTTGGCCTCGAGCGCGGTGCGGCCCTTGCTC
>JAPLLF010000535.1 GCA_026387715.1 Pseudomonadota bacterium | reverse complement strand
CTCGGTGTTATTGCGCTCCGCCGGGCCGAGGACGCCCAGCCCCCGGTGCCTGTGGCCGAGATCGAGGCGCAGATGGCTGCCCGCCAGGCGGCGCGTGGCCGACGCGATTTCGCGGAAGCGGATCGCATCCGGCAGGATCTGCTCTCGCGAGGAATCGTGCTGGAGGACAATCCCGCCGGCACCCGCTGGAAGCTCAAGTAGCCCGGCAAGGTCCTTGCTGCGCCGGACGGCGTGGCCGGTGACGCCAGACAGGCGCTGGGAAAGAACGGGGAAGACCAGGCCTGCCGGGAACTGGAGCGCCGCGGGTACGTGATTCTTGCGCGCCGATACCGATTGCGGATGGGCGAGATTGACATCGTGGCCCGGGACGGCCAGACCGTGGTCTTCGTGGAAGTGAAGACCAGGACCGGCGATGCCTTCGGGGGCGGTGCGGCGGCCGTCGGGCTGGTACGACCACGTCGTCGACGGCGAGCACGCGCCGCTCACGGCGATCGAGCATCGGCTCGTCGATCGCGCGGCCTCGTTCGGGGTCCTCACCGCGCCCGAGGACGCCGCGCTCGCGATCCAGGCGACCGGCCTGTGGAAGAGCGCCGTGCTGTCGCAGGTCCCCGTGCTGGCCGAGGATCTCGAGCGCGGCTCGCACCTGTATCCGCAGGGGCGGTTCGACAAGGATCTCCAGCAGGTCGACCTGCGCGACACCAACAGCTGGCGGATGACGCTCGCCGAGGTGCCGACCGCCGAGCTCCTCGAGGTGCACCTCGTCAACGCGGTCGCCCCGTTCGTGCTCAACGCCCGCCTGCGCCCGCTGCTCGCGGCGGTGCCCACGCGCGACGCGCACGTGGTCAACGTGTCGGCGATGGAGGGTCAGTTCTACCGCCGGTGGAAGACCGACAAGCACCCGCACACGAACATGGCCAAGGCCGCGCTCAACATGATGACGCGCACCTCGGCGGCCGAGTTCAAGCGCGACGGCATCCACATGAACAGCGTGGACACCGGGTGGGTCACCGACGAGGATCCGATCGGCCACGCCGAGCGCAAGCAGCGCGTGCACAACTTCCACCCGCCGCTCGACATCGTCGACGGCGCCGCTCGCATCGTCGACCCGATCATCGACGGCATCCTCACCGGCAACCACCTGTGGGGCCTGTTCCTCAAGGACTACAAGCCCGCGCCCTGGTGATCGGCGGCGAAGCCGGGAGCGCTACTCGATGAAGTGCGTGGCGGGCGTGAGGTCGACGTGGAAGTGGTTTCTGTGGTCGGCGTTGTAGTTCGGCGTGAGGATGATGTTCCACACGCGCGCGGCGTCGAGCGCGCAGATCAGCTGGTGGAGGAACGTGTCCTTGCCGGGCTCGGTGGGCGCCGCGCAGGTCTCCTGCGGATCCGGGTCGATCACCCAGTCGTCGTTGACGACGGCGGTGTCCCCCGAGGTCGTGGTGAACGCCGCGAGATCGATCGCGGTCGCCATCGCGTGCTGCGAGATGCCGTTCGCGCACGGCGGCGCGCCGCCGCCGATGCAGCGGTAGTTGTAGATGCCGTAGTCGGCGACCTCGACGACGCCGTGCGCGCGCAGGATCGGCGTCGCGCGCGCGAGCGACAGGATCAGCGTGCAGTCGCCGTACTGCGTCGTGCGCGGCGCGGTCGCGCCGATCGCGCGCCACGCGAGCCCATGGAGCGGGACCTGGGCGGTCACCGGATCGACGACGCCCATCTTCGCCGGCCCCGGGGTGTACGTGACGCCCCACAGGTCGAGCGCCGCGTGACAGTCGGCCGGGGTCACGTCGGTCGAGCCGACGACGACCTGCGCCGTCGCGACCGGCTGATCGGCGTCGTCGTACGCGGTCGCGACGAGCGTCGCGGTGTCGGCCGCGACCTCGACCGTGCCGGCGCCCGTGGGATCGAGGTCCGGTTGTGCGACGTCGTCGACCGTCAGCCCGACCCGGGCCGGCGCGCCCTCGATGGCGACGCTCACGCCGATCGTCGCGACGAGCGCGGCGGTCGCGCTGCTGACGTGATCGCGCGCGAAGCTGGCGCCCGCCATCGGCGCGGCGAACGCCAGCGCGACCGGGTCCTTCGTGCTCCCGCCGGGGGCCGCATCCGAGCACGCGCCAGCGGTCCCGCCGACGATCACGACCACGAACGCGAGGCGCATCGGGCTATTGGAGCACGATCGCGCCGTCCGCCGGCGGCAGAAGCAGCGCGTCCACCTCCGGGGCGAGGTGGACGAGGACCAGCACGAGATCACCCGGGCGCGCCATGGCGAGCAGCCGCGTCACCGCTTCGATCTCGTCACGCACGAGGCTGATCGCGTCCGCTGCGAGCCCGGCGCGGCGAAGCGCGGCGACGAGCAACCCGGGCACCTCGCCGGCCACGCGCCCGCGGAACAGGTACTCGGGGAGCTCGCGGACGACCACGTGGGCCGGCGCGCCACCCGCGATCTCGTGGGCGACCGCGGCGAGCTCGACGTCGTCGCGATCGCCGGGCATCCCGATCGTGACGTGGAGCGCGCCCCCTTTCGAGGCAAGCAGTGCCCGCGCGAGCGCGACGACCGCGCGCACCGCGGCCGGGTTGTGTCCGAAATCGAGGAGCACGGTCACGCCGCCGCGCTCGACGACGTTCCCCCGCCCCGGGTTGTCGTCCCGCGACGACGTGAAGCTGCGCAGCCCGCGGACGATCGCCGCGTCGGGGATCCCGAGCGCGTGCGCCGCCGCCGCCGCCGCGAGCGCGTTCTCGACGTTGTAGGTGGCGCGACCGCCGAACGTCACCGCGATCTCGGCGATCGGCAGGAGCACGTGCGGGGGCGCGTCGGGCGGCCCGTCGGCGCGCACCAGCTGGCCGTCGCGCACGTACCACACCGTGCCGCCGCGTCGCCGGTGGGCCGCGAGCAGCGGCGCGTCGGCCCGACGCGAGCACCACGCGACCTCGCCCGCGAACGGCGCGGCCGACGCCAGCGCGACGAGCACCGGATCATCCGCGTTGAGGATCACGTGCCGCGCGTCGCGGCCGATCACGGCCTTGACCTGCGCCATCGTGGCGACGTCGTCGACGCCGTAGTCACCGAGGTGATCGGCGGTCACGTTGGTGATGACCGCGACGTCGGGGTCCTCGACCGTGAGGCCGCGCCGGAGGATCCCCCCACGTGCGGTCTCGAGCACGGCGAGCTCGATCGCGGGGTGCCGCAGCACGAGCCGGGTCCCCTCGGGGCCGCTGAAGTCGCCGGGATGGATGAGCTGCTCGTCGACCGCGACCCCATCCGACGACGTGATCCCGGGGACGAGCCCGGCCGCGCGGGCGATCCGCGCGATCATGCGCGTGGTGGTCGTCTTGCCGTTGGTGCCGGTGACGATCGCGATCGGCGGGTGGCCGAGGGTCTCCCAGACGATCTCCTCGGGTGCCGGGATCGGACCCTGGCGCGGGAACCGCAGGATCTGGCGCCCCGCGCCGAGCGTGATCGCGTCGTCGTCGACGAGGCACGGCACGTGGTGGGCGCGCGCCGCCGCGCGCATCGCGACCAGGCCGGGCACGCGCGCGGCCTCGAGCTCGGCGAGCACCTGCGGATCGAGATCCGCGATCGGCTCGCCGGCGAGCTCGGCGCTCGCGCTCGCGACCGCCCACTCGTTGAGGTCGCACAGCGGCATCAGGACGTCGAGCGGGCCGGGGACGAACAGCGCCACGCCCTGGGCGTAGTGCCGGACGTGCAGCTCGCCGGGCCACGGCAGCACGCGGCCGATCGCGCGTCGCCAGGCGTCGACCGCGCGCGCGCGATCGGCGCCGTCGAGCGCGACGTCGACGAGCGCGCCGGTCTCGCGCGTGGCGAGGTTGCTCCCGGTCAGCCGGCGCGAGTCGAGGATCCGCAGGGCCATCAGCTCAGTCTTCGGTCTCGCGGGCGAGGCGGACCCCACGCTCGTCGGCGATCAACGTCAGGCCGCCGACCTCGGGCTCGTGCACGACGGGCGGCACGAGCACGGGGGGCTCCCCACCCTGCTCGCCACCGATCAGCTCCGCCGCGTCCTGCGCGTTGAAGTAGATGATCTGCTTCCACGACCGCGTCAGGTTGTCGCCGAACAGCACGACCAGATCGCCCGGGCGCCCCATCGCGAGCCCCGCGTCGACGGCCGCCGCCTCGTCGACCACGATCGAGTAGCGGTCCGCCGGCACGCCGGCCTCGCGCAGCGCCCGCGCCATGATCGCCGGCACCTCGTCGAGGTCCCGCCCGCGCGGATCGTCGTCGCGGCGCAGGATGACGTGATCGAACGCCGCGGCGGCCTGGCGCGCGATGTCCGCGATGTCCTCGTCGCGGCGATCGCCCGGCGCCGACACCACCGCGATGCGGCGGCCCGACACGTCGAGGCGGCGGACCAGATCCGCCATCGCCTTCATCGCCGCCGAGTTGTGGCCGTAGTCGAGGATGACCTTGAACGGCAGCTTGTCGTAGACGTTGAGCCGGCCGGGCGCCTGGAAGAACGTCGTGTCGAACGTGCGCAGGCCCTGGCGGATGTTCTCGATCTTGACGCCCATCGCGTGCGCGATCGTGGCGGCGAACATCGCGTTCTGCACGTTGTGCAGCGCGCGGCCCTCGAGCGTCGCCGGGATCAGGTGCGTCCACAGCAGCGGCAGGTGCGCGCCCCGATCGTAGAGCGTGATCATCTGCCCCCGGATCTGCTCCTCGAGCACCGCCGCGATCCCACCCGACGCGATGTGCTTGCGCACCAGCTCGTGGCGCGGGTTCATCGTCACGTAGGCGATCCGCGACGCCTTGGTGTGATCGGCCATCCGCAGGCAGAGGTCGTCGTCGGCGTTGAGCACCGCGCAGTCGCGCGCGACCTCGACGACGATGCGCTTGACCTCGGCGAGCTGCTCGAGGGTGTCGACCCCGCGCATGCCGAGGTGATCCGAGGTCACGTTGAGCACCGCGCCGACGTCGCACGCGCGATAGCCCATGCCCGCGCGGACGAGGCCGCCGCGCGCGGTCTCGAGCACGGCGAGATCGACGTCCGGATCGCGCAGCACCATCTGCGCCGCGCGCGGGCCGGTCATGTCGCCGACCACGGTGCGCACGCCGTCGATGTAGACGCCGTCGGTCGTTGCGAGGCCGACCTTCTTGCCGTCCATCTTGTGGATGTGCGCGAGCATGCGCGTCGTCGTCGTCTTGCCGTTGGTCCCGGTGATCGACGCGATCGGGATCCGCGCCGGCGTGCCGGGCGGGAACAGCATCTCCATGACCGGCGCGCCGACGTCGCGCGGCTTGCCCTCGGTCGGCGCGACGTGCATGCGGAACCCGGGCGCGGCGTTGACCTCGCAGATGCCGCCGCCGACCTCGCGGTACGACCGGCTGATGTCGGTGGTGATGAAGTCGATGCCGGCGACGTCGAGGCCGATCGCCTTGGCCGCGCGCGACGCCATCTCGCGGTTGTCGGGGTGGACCACGTCGGTGAGATCGATCGCCGTGCCGCCGGTCGACAGGTTGCCGGTCGACCGCAGGAAGAACACCTCGCCGTCGGGGAGCACCGTCGCCTGCGACACGCCCTTCTGCTCCATCAGGCGATCGGCCTGGTGGTCGAACTCGAGCCGCGTGAGCACCTTCTCGTGACCGATGCCGCGCCGCGGATCCTGGTTCACCAGGTCGACGAGCTCGGCGATCGTGTGGACGCCGTCGCCGACGACGTGCCCGGGCACGCGCTTGGCGACCGCGATGAGGTTGCCGCCGACCACGAGCATGCGGTGGTCGTGCCCCGCGATGAACGACTCGATGACGATCGTGCGCGCGAACTCGCGCGCCTTGTCGAACGCGAGGCGGACCTCGCCGTCGGTCTTGAGATCGATCGACACGCCGCGGCCGTGGTTGGCGTCGAGCGGCTTGACGACCACGGGGTAGCCCAGCCGCTTGGCGGCCCGCGCGGCCTCGTCGGCCGAGCGCGCCAGCCGCTGGTGCGGCACCGGCAGCCCGAGGTCGGCGAGGATGCGGTTGGTCTCCTCCTTGTCCGACGCGATCGACACCGCGATGTGGTGGGTCTCGCTCGTGATCGTCGCCTGGATGCGCTTCTGGTACTTGCCGTGCCCGAACTGCACGAGCGACGCCTCGTTGAGCCGCAGCCACGGGATGTCGCGCGCCTCGGCGGCGCGGACGAGCGCGCTCGTCGACGGCCCGAGCTGGCGACGCTGCGCGAGGGTGATGAGCTCCTCGAGCTCGGCCTTGTAGTCGAAGCCATCACCCGACGAAGACGAGCGCAGCTCGGCGGGGAGCAACGAGTCGATCAGGCGGTGCGCGAGATCGCCCGCCGCGTCGCCGACGCGCTCCTCCTCGTACTCGTAGATCACGTGGTACTGCCCCGTCGCGTCGGGGCCACCGACCGCGCGGGTCTTGCCGAAGCTGACGTTGGCGCCGGCGAGCCGCTCGACCTCGATCGCGACGTGCTCGAGCACGTGCCCGAGCCACGTGCCGTCCTCCTCGGTGAGCCGGCGGACGAACCCGCCCGCGACCCCGTACGAGCACGAGTGCTCCCCGAGCGAGGGCAACGCGGCGAGCAGCGCGGCGTTGAAGCCTTCGATCTTCGCGCTCGGCCACGCCTCGAGGGCGCCGAGATCGACGGTGAACCGCATGACCGGGAACAGGGCGTACTGGTTCGGCCCACGATAGACGCGTCGCTCGAGAATCTTCATGTCAGCTCCTTGTCAGCCTTCGGGGGGCTCGCCGTGCGCGTGCGCATGTCGTAGATCGCGCCGTTCGTGAGGATGTGCAGCTTGACCCCGATCATGCAGATCGGTTCGTTCTCGCGCGCGGTCGCCATCGACGAGTGCGTCAGCGCCGAGACGTCGACGATCGTGATCGCGCCGGACCCGACCACCTCGATCGAGTCCTCCGCGTTGATGAACGCGGCGGTGTCCTCGTCGAGCCCGATCCCGATGGCGAACGGGTTGTAGGCCAGCGAGCCGAGCAGCCGACCGAGCCGATCGCGCTGCCGGAAGTGCTGGTCGATGATCACGCGGTTGGACAGCCCGAAGCCGGGCGCCAGCGACGCGCCGCCGGCGAGCGGCGTGCTGCCCTCCTTGCCGAACGCGATCATGTGCTCGGACAGGATCGCCGCCCCCGCGCTCGTGCCCCCGACGTGCGTGCCGTGGGCGTTCTGCCGGCGGATCATCCGCGCGACGTCCGTACCTCCGAGGATCGTCGACAGCCGGAGCTGGTTGCCGCCGGTGATGAAGATGCCGGTCGCCGCCTCGAGCAGCGCCATCCAGTCGGCGCGGCTCGTGTCCGCGCGCGTCTGGTAGCCGAGCGCGTCCGCGGCCCCGACGCCGAGCCCGCGGAACAGCTCCTCGTACCGGCTGCCCGTGTCGGCGAGCATCGACGCCGTCGGGATGATCGCGATGCGCGCCGCGCGCCCGCCAGCGAGCGCCACGAACCGCCGCAGGATGTCGATGTCGCTGACCTTGTCCTCGGCGCCACCGACCGGGACGATGTAGCCGCGATCGACATCGGGGTCGACGGGTGAGGGACTCACGCTCGCACCGCTCGTTCGAACATCCCAAACGTCATCTGTTCTCCATCACGAATCAGCCATCTGCCACCCGCCATCACCCCGTGGGCCGTCTGCCCACCGCCGCGCTCGTCGAGGATCACGAGATCCGCGTCGCGACCGACCGAGATCCGCCCCTTGCGCGCGAGCCGCAGCTGGTCGGCCACGTTGGCCGTGAAGATCGGCAGCACCGCGGCCAGCCCGAGCCGCGCCGCGCACTGCGCCAGCGCCGCCAGCAAGGTCTCCGGCCGTCCGACGTCCATCTCGACGAGCCGACCGTCGCGATCGAACACCGGCAGGCACCCGGCGCCGTCGGAGCTGCACGTCAGGCGCGCCGTCGGGAACCCCGGTGACGCCAGGCAGCGCGCGATCGCCTCGGGCGCGTCGTAGCCGTCGTCGTCGGCCGGGAACGCGGTGACGTCGATCGGCACGCCGTGGCTGGTCGCGAGCGCGACGGCCTCGTCGAACAGCCGCCGGTTGCGGTTCACGTGGGTCGGCTGGAACACGCGCGCCGGGAGCTCCGAGGTCGCGAGCGCGCGGCGCACGAGGTCGAGGCCGCGCGTGCCGTCCCCGAGGTGGAGGTGCACGATGCCGGCCTTGCCGGTCGTCAGGCCCGCGACGTGGCAGTCCGACGCCACGCGCAGCAGCTCGTCGAGGGTCGGCTGCGACGAGCGATGATCGCTGATCGCCAGCTCGCCGACGCCGACGATCGGATCGACGAACACGATGTCGTCGCGCACGCTGCCCGTGAGCGTCCGCGGGGGCACCTGGTAGCTGCCCGTGTAGCACCACGCCGACAGGCCCTCCTCGCGCAGCCCCAGCGTGCGCGCGACGAGGTCCTCGATCGTCCGCGTCGTGCTGTCGGTGCCGAGCAGGCCGACGACCGAGGTGATCCCCGCCCGCGCCAGCGCCCCCATCGTGATCGGCGGGACCCGGGAGGCGAACCCCGACTCGCCACCGCCGCCGGTGACGTGGACGTGCGCGTCGATCAGGCCCGGGATCACGACGCGCCCTTTGAGATCGATCTCGTCGGTGACAAACGCGGCGGGCGGCCGCGGCAGCGCGCCGGCGGGCCCGATCGCGAGCACGCGCCCGGCCGCGATCACGAGATCGCGCCGCCCGAGGGGCTCGGGCGCGAAGAGCTCGGCGTCGCGAAGCAGCGTCAGCACGCGCGCTTCATACCAAACCGCATCGGCCCGCGTCCTCTGCGGGCCGGTCGATCATCACCGGCGACGACGGAGCCGGCGGGTGAACGCCGCCGCCTCGGGAACCTTCGCAGCGATCATCACGCCGAGGTAGACCACGCCGAACGTCCCGATCGCCCCCAGCGCGGCCAGCCAGCCCGGGAGTCCGACGACGATCGCGAGCCACGACGCGCCGTAGCCAGCCCCACCCGCGAGCAGCGCCGCGCCGAGCGCGCCGAGGCCGAGGCGGGTCGGAATCGGCACCTTGCCGATCTGCGCGGACAGCCAGCGCTCCAGGAGCAGGAACTCGACCCACGCCGCCACCCCGGCGCTGGCGGTGAGCCCGAAGCCGCCCCACACCGCGCCGTAGCCCAGCCAGCTCCGGAGCGGCAGCGCGAACGCGTAGCCGGCGACGCCGGTGATCGCCACGCGCACGAGCGCCGCGTAGAGCGGCGGGCGCGGCTGCTCGAGGGCGTAGAACGCCGACGCGAGCAGCCGGCCCTGGGTGCCCGCCGACAGGCCGATCACCGAGCCGACGAGGATGGTCCACACGACCGTGGTGTCGTGGGCGCCGAATCGCCCGGTCTGGAACAGCAGCGCGACGATCGAGCCGCCGATCGTCGCGAGCGCGATCGCCGACGGGACCACGAGGAACACCACGCGGCGGAGCGAGCCCCGCAGCCGCTCCTGCACGCCCGCGCGCTGCGACGCCATCTCCGGGAGCTCGGCCGCCGAGATCGCCATGCCGAACAGGCTGACCGGCAGGAGATAGAGCGTCTGCGCGTTGGCCATCGCGGCGACGATCGACTCGCCGAGGTAGCTCGCGAGCACCTGATCGACGTA